>DOWV01000171.1 GCA_003519375.1 Bacteroidota bacterium | reverse complement strand
AACGTCCCTTTCCATCATCATCCCTATTCACTCAACCTCACGCTGCCGCCTCTTGCCGTGGTGTACCTGAAAAAGCACTCATGAAGCGCGGGGGAAGACAAGTTATTCGTGAACGGTGGCTCAAGTCTTGAATCGAAGAGTCCCCCGGACATACGCATCTTCAGCTGATTCTCCCGCAAATGATATCGAAACAAGTACGCGGCTTCCTTTGCGGGCAAGTGCAATTCCCCCCTCGATACCGTTGACCGATCCGGAAGGGTCATAGAGGTCTGTCAGATATTCATGACCTTTCCTCCCTTCGAGAACGACCTCGTACGTCTTGCGCTTCCACCTTTCGTCAACGACTCTCAATCCTGTCGAGCTCTGCCCTTTGACTAATCGAGGCGAATCGACGATCAGTGCAACTCCCAACTGATGACGAATCCGTACCTTCGCTGAACGCTCCAGTTTCAGCTCGTAGCGAGGGAGTTTCCCGTGGGTGTAAATCTTGAGTGACCTTTGGATATTCTTCCCGTCGATTGTGGTTCCGAAGAGGGTCGTTCCCAGCGGGAAGAGGGGCTCAAGCACGACATTAACGATTCCTTTGGATTTGGCGGACCCTCGTGCGGCACGGCGTGTGAATGAGTAGACCGTTTCTGTCGCGTTTCGTGTGATCGTCATGTTTACCGACACTCCCCCGACTGGAATGCAGGTGACCCGAAGGATCTCCCATCCCGGCGGGATGTAAGGCCGCAAACCGAGCGTCATGGATATTGCATCCACGTTGAGTCCCAGCATACCCTCGAATATCGGTTGAAGCACCATCGATTCTGACCATGCCTGGTGCGGGCAAACACCGGCAGGGAGGAACTTCTCTCCGTGGAGAACCTCCTCCATGCACCCCCCTGAAAACTGGCTGGACAAACTCGTGTTGGCGAGCAAGTGCGAGTACCCCTGAAGCGGACGGTGAAACTTGAACTCAGCGAGAGAAGTCCAGCCGGTGAAAAGCGGCCAAATACTGCCTGTGTGGTACCCCGACGGTTGGTAAGCCGCATGGTCCTTCCCCACAATCCTCACACCCCAGTCTGTCGTGAATTTCTCTGAGGCAAAATCGGCAAGACTCAACTGCGATCGCCCCGGGTGTGTGCATCCAAAATTCATCCCGACAGTTGAAAGAACTGTTTTCTCGTCCGAAAACGTGCCGTTCGGTCGCAACGCGAACCGGTAGCAGCCGTTTTCTGAATTCCAGAATCTCTTCTCCAGGGCACTTCGGACCCGGGTCGCTTCCCGTTTCCACCGCTTCTGCAGTTTGTTGCTTCCAGCCATCCGCGCGAGGAATGAAGATTCTTTGAGAGCCTCAGCCCAGCATGCCCCGAGATAGTGCTCTGAATGCGAAGGGAAGAGGTGGCCTCCCTCAATCCACCCATGACCGACTCCAGTGTTTTCAATGAGATGATCGCGATCTGTGTCGGTCGAAAAACAGAAGCGCACCGCGTTCCGGACTCGTTCAAACTGCGCACGTGCGAAAATTCGATCGCCGCTCATTCGAACGTATCTTCCCAACAAAACGAGATACAGCGGAGTGGCGTCAGCAGCATCGTAGTGAGCAAAGCCGCTTGTCGTCAATTCATGGAGGATCTTTCCTGTCGGCTCCTGATGATTGCCGAGGAACTCTAGTACCTGGCGAACGTTTCTGAAGTCCCCATAGTCAAGCATGGCCAGGCATGCCCAAACGCTGTCTCTGCCGAAATACCAGGCATAACCCGGCCTGCCGCTGACATCGTGCACTCCGTTCCAGCCTGACGACGATAATCCGTAGCCAGCCATGAGAGATCTGCCGAGCCCGGGTGTAAACCCGAACAGCCGACCAAGACTCCAACGGGCCCATCGGATTGCATCATCGAAAGGCCCCTCGGGTGTCTGAATCTTGATCGACTTTCTCTCGAATCTCTTGAAGCGCTGGACCTGACGTACCAATGATCTGCCCGGATTGCCTGCAATGCGGCGGTAAGCCGAAACGGCATTGACCTCACCGCTACTCGACCCGCTCAGGAAGAACATCAGCTCCCTCGTGCCGGGCTCAACGCGGAATCGCATACCGAGAGCAACCATGGCCCGGTCCGTTTTGTCGCCGACCAGCGAACCGTCAACGAGGGAAACTGAATTGTGCTGACCGAGGCAGACCTGAAATGGTCGTTGACTGCTTCCAAGGACCGAGCAGAGCATGCCGCTTTCATCGGCGACGATGGCGGCATTCAGGCCGCTGTCCCAGTGATAGCGGAGACTACCCGTCGCCTGCGGGCTCAGGGGCCACATCAAACGCAAATCGACTTTGGCGGTGATGACTATCTCAACTGGTTTCGCGGATGAAATGCGATACCCGATGGCCGCAGCCGGATCACTCGTATCCGCACATAGAGTCTCCTCGATGATCGCATCATCAACCCTGTAGCGGCGCGAAAAGGTCTCCGGCCGGATAGAGACCTCAGGCGAAAGCGTCGAGGTCCACTGGATTTCGCTGTTATCGACTGCGAATCCCGTCTTCAGGTCATGGAAGATTCTTACCGGGTGAGACCAGATCTCCTCCAGGCCTCCACGCTCAAG
>DOWV01000276.1:3101-3317 GCA_003519375.1 Bacteroidota bacterium | reverse complement strand
CGTGATGGCCTGCCCCGTTAACCTGGATATCCGGAAGATCGTCACGGACATCGCAAAAATATAACTGTCGGAGAGCGTCATGCAGAATCCATACATACCCGCCCCTGTCGAAGTGGTCAAGATCGTAACGGAAGTGGACACGAAGGACATCAAGACCTTTCGCTTCGCCTTTCAGAACAAGGAGGACGAGGCCGCCTTTCAGTACCTGCCGGGGCA
>DOWV01000276.1:0-2934 GCA_003519375.1 Bacteroidota bacterium | reverse complement strand
GGGAAGGGGGAATCGCCGATCGGCATCGCCTCCTCGCCGACCCAGCCCGGGTATCTGGAATTCACCGTCCAGAAGGCGGGGGTGGTCACGTCGGCCCTCCATGAGATGGAGGTCGGGGCCGTGATGGGGATTCGGGGACCGTTGGGGAACTCCTGGCCGATCGACTTCCTGGCCGGCAAGAATATCGTGATCGTCGGCGGCGGCTTCGCCTTCACGACGCTCCGCTCGCTCATCAACTACATGATCGACGACAAGAACCGCACCCGCTTCGGCAAGATCACCGTGATCTACGGGGCGAGGAACCCGGGCCTCCTGATCTACAAGGATGAACTCGCCGCGTGGGCGAAGCGAGACGATATCAACCTGAACGTCACGGTGGACAAGGGCGATGCGGACTGGAAGGGCAGGGAAGGGTTCGTGCCGACGGTCTGCCGGGAGGTTGCTCCGAGCTCCGAAAACGCGGTAACGGTGATCTGCGGCCCCCCGGTTATGATCCGCTTTACGCTGCCTGTCTTCTTCGAACTCGGCTTTTCAAAGGAGAACATCATAACGTCGCTCGAGATGCGGATGAAATGCGGGATCGGCAAATGCGGCCGCTGCAACGTGGGAGAGAAGTACGTCTGCAAGGACGGCCCGGTCTTCTCACTGGCGGAACTGGACAAGCTGACGAAGGAGTACTGATTGCCTGTTATTTCCCCCTTCGAGATGGCTTTGTGCCCGGGAAGATCTATTGAACGAAGAAGAAATTTCCTCTCCCTGCTTTCCCAAAGGAGGCATTCCTGACTCCATGTCTTCTGCGGGAATCGCATCCAGCGGGAATCGCATCCAACCGAAAGAGGAATCGGCTATAGAGAATTCAGTGCGGTACATCACCCGTGCATCCTTTTCACAGGAACGATGCAGTATCATCCCCGATGAAGGAGTCGTCGTCTATTAGTGCCTACTGTGATGAAAGAAATTGATATAGACACAGTTGCTCTCGATTCTCGACGACAAGCATAACAAATTAGGCTGCTTTCTGTGCGGTTCTCTTTCTTGCGCCTTTCGTCTCCGGTTCAACGGCGAGTTTCAGACCCATTGTGTGCAAGAGCTTGAAAACGGTCTTTATTTCAGGGTTCCCCTTTTTCGATAACATGCGATAAAGGCTTTCCCTGCTCAAATCGGCCTTTTCGGCAATCGCGGCCATGCCGCCGTGAGCTGCCGTGACATTCCGGAGAGCCAAAAGAAAGACGGCGCGGTCCCCATCCCCTATAGCCGCATTCAGATAGGCCGCCGCTTCCTGCGGGTTCTTAAGGGCTTCCAATAAATCTTCCTGATATGTTGTAGCTTCTTCAGCCATGTCTTGACCTCCTTTGGTGATCCTGCCAGTATTCTATTGCCTCAGCAATGTCTTTATCCTGCTGGGATTTGTCGCCGCCGAGCAAAAGCAGGATAATATTACCTCCCTCCCGCCCATAGTAAAGCCGGTAGCCTGGACCATAGTCAACCTTCAGTTCGTTAACCCCTTCTCCAACAAACCGGTTATTTCCCAACAGCCCAAGCCTGACCCTGTCGAGTCGCACACGTATCTTTGCGCGGGCGGTTATATCTTTGAGACTGTCTAACCAATCCTTAAATGGCTTTTGACTCGTCTCGGTTCGATAATAGTCTATTGTGAAAGGAAACGTTTCCATAAGAACAGTGTAACGTTTAAGCTACATAATTGCAAGGCTATTCTATTGACCCAATTTGGCGGGAAGTCTACGATGGACATCTGCAATGTTAACCGTTGGAAATACGGTTGGTAATTACCCCTACGCGATGTCCTGTCATGCCTGTTTCGGCATCTGCGGCACCTGCACCTACCTCTGCCCCACCTGCCACTGCTTCGACATCAGCGACGAGGTGAAGCGGGACGACGGCATCCGGATCCGGAACTGGGACTCCTGCATGTTCCCCCTGTTCACGAAGGAGACCTCGGGCCACAATCCACGTTCTTCTCAGAAGGAGCGCTGGCGCCAGCGGGTGATGCACAAGTTCCGGTACTATGTAGACAATTTCGGGGCGATCGCCTGTGTGGGATGCGGGAGATGCGTGATGGCCTGCCCGGTAAACCTGGACATCCGGAAGGTCGTCACGGACATCGCAAAATTATCATAAAGTCGGAGAGCGTCATGCAGAATCCATACATACCCGCCCCAGTCGAGGTGGTCAAGATCGTAACGGAAGTCGACACGAAGGACATCAAGACCTTCCGGTTCGCCTTTCTCAACAAGGAGGACGAGGCCGCCTTCCAGTACCTGCCCGGGCAGTTTGCGGAACTTTCGATCTTCGGGAAGGGGGAATCGCCCATCGGCATCGCCTCCTCGCCGACCCAGCCNNGCGGAAGCGTCATCCGTAAGAAACAAGGCATCCGGATGGCTCTCCATCATGATCAGCGAATCCGTTTCGCCGCGATCCAGGGCAAAGATTCTGCACATGGCCGCGAGATGTTCTTCCGCGGGATGCTGCGCGCGTGATACCTGGAACGGCAGTTTCACCGTCAGGGCAATGGGACGGTGTTTTTCGATTTCTTCAACGACGGATAGGGAAAGAAGAATTTTATCGAAATCGGTCAGAAGATCAAGGCAGCCGAGTTCGTCCAAATGGATGATGGGGCCGGTATCGCATACGATAGACCTGGTTTCCTCAGTCATCGCCGTGAAGACCCCACTTGACGTCTTCGCGGATATTCTTTTGCATCAATTCCGATTGGTGGGTGTCGAGAAAACGTCGGATTGCTTCCAAAAAAACGTCTTTCTCGTCGCGGAACCATCCCTCGTTCACCAGGGCCACGGCCTTGTTATAGAGCGCCTCGGGCACTTCAGTCTGAACGGTCTTCATCATAAGACTCCTTAAATTTCTTATTCAACTCCAGGACCATATACAACATCCGTGAACAAGCAACAATACAAG
>DOWV01000008.1:29214-45253 GCA_003519375.1 Bacteroidota bacterium | reverse complement strand
TCCAAACTGGCCGAAAGGGTGGGTGCAGAGGTCTTTGTATGTGCAAAGCGGGAAGTCTCACGGAAGGTCATTGATGACGCCCGCAGAGCCGGACTGGCAGTCTACGTCTATACCCTCAATTCTGTCACGAATGCCGCAAAAATGATTGAAATGGGCGTAGATGGAATTCTTTCTGACTCTGCCGACGAGATTGTGCACTATGTCAAGAAACCAGGTGTGTGACGCGGGCCCTTGGCTCTCAAGACCCTTTTTTTCTATATTACGGCTGACAACAACCTCTACTTCACCACATAGGGACGACTATCAAATGAAGCTTGGAAGAATACACGCAGTGGCCGTTTCCGTCCTGTTCCTGACCTTCACCGCGATCGCCCAGGATGATCTCGGAAAACAGCTCGCAAAGGTCGCCGGACAGAATGCAGTGAGCTATGTCTCTCCGTTACTTTCGGGATTGGGCGCCGATTTGAACAGCGGCTTGTACCATTCGGCTGATCTCCATGAAATCCTCGGGTTTGATGTTGGTGTCAAGCTCAGCGCTGTTACGCCAAAAGATGAGGACAAAGTTTTCGATTTCGTCCTGCCTGACCATATCACGTACAGTGGAGTCACGCTGCAAGCGGGAATCGACTATGACAAGGTGATCACGGGGTCTCCCACGGCTTTGGGGGAAAAGTCCGGCAGGGAAGTGAAAGTGAAATCCACTTCATCCTTTGTGCCGCTTCGGGGCCAGACCATTTTCACAACCCCGCAGGGATTTAACCTGAAAGGTGTGCCGCTCATCGTCCCTCAGGCCGCGGTTGGCTTGCCGCTCGGCTTTGAAGTGATCGGAAGATTTATTCCGACGACAACAGTTCCGCCATCGAGTTACGGCGACCCCGTCGGGAAGGTGAGTTTCGTCGGTTTCGGAGTGCGTCATAGCATCGATCAGTACATCCCGTTGTGTCCGATCGACATTGCGGTGCACTTTATGACGCAAAAACTGACCATCTCCGACAATGATGACAATAAGATCCTTTCGGGAAGCGGAATAGCCTACGGTGCCGAAGTGAGCAAGAGTCTGGCGGTTCTCACTCTCTATGGCGGATTCCAGATCGAGAAATCGTCGTGGAATATCGAACCATACAGATTCTCTGACCCTTCCACAAATACGACCGTCACACTCGACGGCTTCTCCGTGGACGGAAAGAACACCTCCCGTTTCCACGCCGGTGTGCGTCTCTTGCTGCTGTTTGTCAACATTCACGCTGACTATTCGTTCGCGAAGCAGCCTGTCATCACAGCAGGTGTTGGCATCACATTTCGATAAGCCAGAGACTACTCTCAGTGTCATCCTTGTCAGCTGGGGACCTTCGTGTCCTCAGCGGCGACGGTAACCGCTCAATGCTGAAGATGCCTGACGCACGTATGGCTCGACGAGCATCCATTCTTTCCTGTGCACTCCTTCTGCTGTTTTCCCACTGCGAGATGCGGGATCGTCCGCTTGCGGATGCGACTGATCTTTTCGATCAGGCTGTGTCGCTCTATGACGATCGTGCATACCCGCGGGCCGAATCTCTCTTTGTCCATGCGCTCTCTGTCTTCGAGCGTGCGGGACAGGCCTACAGCGTCGTCGAGGCAAATCGCTATCTTGGGCAACTCTACCTTGCCGAGGGACGCTATCATACTGCCCTCGGAAGGTTCGACTCGGCGCTGCACCAGTCGGAAGCGCTTAAGGACTTCCGCAGTGAAATGACGCTTCATGCGCTGGTTGGCGACACCTATGCTTCGCTCGCGCGCAACCAGGCGGCGATCGCCTCCTATCGGGAAGCCCACCGGCTCAGTTCGGCGTTCAATGACCTGGAAGTAAAGGCCTCCCTTGAAATGAGGATGGCCAGAATCTCCATGTACTCTCACCATCTTGATGACGCGTTCTCTTTTTACCAATCCGCGTTTTCCTATTATCAGGGTCAGAAAGGCGCCGGCCTGGCGGAGGCGCTGCGCGGACTGGGATTGGTATTGTTCAGGCAAAAGAAATTCGATGCAGCTCAGACGTCACTGGTCCAGGCCCGGTCGCTGCTTCCCAGGAACGACCAGTTTGTTCTCGACGCCCAGCTGAGGATGGATCTTGGGCTCGTCCAAAGAGCGCAGGGGAATTTTAACGATGCGCTCCAGTGGTTCCGTGATGCCGTCAACCAGCTTCGCAGCAAAAGGACAGGCAAAGACCAGGAAATCGTGCTCTTGTTTCACATTGGACAAGTGTATCTGGATAACGGCCGCCCTGGAGACGCGAAAAAGTACTTCGCTGAAGCTGAGGCACTGGCAAAAGCGGGGGGGGATGGAATTGCCGAGGGATATCTGAATCTCTTTGGTGTTCGGTGTGATGAACGTGAGCTCAACCAGAACCAGAGAATCCAGGAAATGCCCCGGCTCATCCAGGCATACCAGGGGGTTGTTCAGAGGTTTCAGTTGGTTGGACACCGCTCGGGCGAAGCTTATGCCCATGCCCAGGTGGGAAGGCTTTATGAATCCGTTGGGACGCTTTCGAAGGCGAGAGACGAGTACCGCGAGGCGATCGAAGTAGAAGAATCAACGCTTGGTGAGTACCTGGATCTTGAACTTCATTCCGGCTACTCCTCCGCCCTTCAGTTGGAGCGGGAACGACTTGGATGGTACGCCCAGCTGGCCAGTCTCCTCATCCAGGCGAAGGCAAAAGAAGAAGCGCTCCGCGTCGTCGAACAAGGGGCGATGCGCCCCGTGAACGGAGTCCTCGAGGATGTCTCCGTGGCCATTCGTCATCCGAACCTGAAGCAGGATCTCTTGAAAGCGCGGGAAGCTCTCGGTGAACTTCAAATGCTCCAGACAGAGCAATCGAGCATCCTCGGCATCCGCCGGGGCATCAGTTTTGAGGGACTCATCAACAGTCTCCACAGCCGCATTCAATCGAAGCAGCGGGAATTCACAACTCTTGCTGCCCGCATCACCGGCTTGTACCCCAACTACGAGCCTCTCCTGCGGTGGAACTCAGTCAAACTCAAGGAGATCCAACCGAATATCCCGCCGGGAACACTGGTCGTCCGGTTCCTGCCAGCCGCCGATCAGCTCCATGTGTTCGCCATCTCGAGGAACAAATTCGACGTGAAGAGCACCATTGTCACCAGTGAAAAACTCCTTTCGCTTGTCAAGGAGTACTCGCGGCTTCTGAATGATCCAAGCGTCTATACGGGTTCCGCGGGGGAGAACAGCGTGACAACGATGACGAGGTTTGCAACACTTTCAACGCAGCTGTATGACTATCTTCTCCGCCCACTCGATTCGATGCTGGAACGGAATCTTGTCATTGTTGCCAGCCCGGAGTTTGACGGATTCCCGTTCCATACGCTCGAACGCCAGGAACGCGGGGGATCGGTCAAGTACCTGATCGAGATCACCAGTGTCGATTACGTGCCGTCATTATCTTCGATCCGCTACAAAACGGCAGGGACCGAACGAGTATCCGGAATTGTCGGCATCGGAAATCCGACGGGCAAGAACTGGTCCATTGACTACGAACTGAGGGATATCAGAAGCTTCTTCAAGGAAGCAACGATTCTGATCGGGAAGGATGCATCGTGGGATAATCTGCGGGATACAAAACCGGACGCCCTTCAGATTTCGACCGATTTCCTGATGGGTGAGGGTGAATCTCCGCTTGGTGTCCTGGCGTTAGCCAAACCACAGGCGCCCGACGAAGTAACAAAAATCCCGTTCGAAAGGTTGACCGACATTGAGGCCCCTTCGCTCGTGATGCTCTCCAATCAGTACGGGCAGGGCACCGGTCTCTGCACGCTTCACGCACTGGTGCTTCGCCTCAACGGCACATCGGACGTTTTCCTGAATACCTGGTTTTCGGACAGGAAGGCGGCGAAGTTCTTCAGCGAGTTCTTCTACACCCATCTCGCCAACGGTCTGGCGCCGGGCGACGCCTATCGTCAGGCACTCTTGAACCTGATTCGTACCCGCGACGTGAACCACCCGCATTCCTGGGGTCAGTTCTTCCATTATGGGATGGGATAGCCGATCTTTCCTTGACGTATGGGGGAGGAGGTTAGAACGTCGCACGAAGTCCGAGAGAAAGCGAGTACATCATGGTATAAGTCCCCGGCCTGAAACTGATTTCCTGATTGGTGAGATCGAACATCGTCACGAGCAATATGTACGTGGTCAGGCTTTGCTGCCATCCAACGCCAACCGTCTGCGATTTCAAATAAAAGATATCTTCCCCCTGGAAACCAGCGCTCGATTGGACAGTTCGCTCGTCCGCAGAAAATCCGGCCCCCAGTTTCAATGCTACGAAATTCTCCGCGTCGCTAAAATATCTCCAGAGGGAGATGCTCGCTGACTTCGAGAGTCCGGCGTCAATTGGGATGAAGTAAGGTCGCAGAGAAACCCAATAACTGCCAAAGTACAAGCCGAGCGATCCCGTATAAATGGTCACGGACGATGCCTTGCCGAAGTACAGATGACGCAGCCCGAGCGATCCTTCATAACTCGAGGGGAGTTTTGTGTAGATCTCGGCGCCGGCCCGGTGCCGGGGGAAGAGATTGCTCAGCGAATAGCCATAATTCAGATACGCATAGACCCCGTCAGCGAGTCTGGGATACAGGTCGGTTTCCACCTGCACGCCGCGTGTGTCAAAACGGTCAGCGAGGTTCAGCCGGGCAAAAAGAGAACCGTATGATGTCCGACGACTTAGTTGCAGGTACGCGGAATTCATCGGGCCATAGGTATCTGAGAACCGATCCGCGGCGTAGTTGACCCCGATCCCTGACTTCATCGCGGTGGACTTGATGCTGCGTCGAAGAACGGCGATGTCGGCCAGGGATGGATTGAGATCTTCTAATGCGTTGAGGACGAGAAGTGCTTCGTCATCGCGTCCTAGTCCCGTGAGAGCCCTGATCTTCTTGATGAGGAATTCTTCTCCGCTCGGGTACGACTGCAACGCTCTGCCGGCGAGCTCAAGTGCCGGTCCGTATCTATCCCCCCAGAGCTCGACATCTAACAACGCCGCAAGGGCGTCGCGATGAGATGGGGTCACCGAGAGTACTTTTTGAAACTCCGCTCTTGCCTCGTCCCACCTCTGATCCCAGGCGTATGTGCGGCCCATGAGGACCCTTGCATCGGTGTACGAAGGGCTCTGCCTCAAAACCTCAGCGCAGAGCCGCCTCGCTTCTTCTCGATGACCGTCGAAAGCTCTCTGGCGGGCGAGCGCGAACAGCTCATCGCTGGAGAGCTTAAGGGTATCCACTTGAGCTACTCCAGACTGCAAAAGGATGAAGCCCATGAAGATGGTTCTCATCAACCTCATGATTCCCCTGAGGATGGGTGTGAGACGCCACAGTGCAGGCATGTATTGGGCAATAATTGGTAAATTGCGGATCAAAATCAACGCCTGAAAATGAAAAATCCCGGCGAGTAGTCAACCGTCGTTTCAGGTTGTACCCTCGTCGGGATTCCGCTGATGAAGGCTGCTCAGCTTTCAGCGGGTCCGGACCTTGATGCTCCCGAGCCCCGATCCGATCTTCAGCGTCAGTGTTTCCACGCTGTGACCGTAACCTTCGTTCTCGTACGTGTTCTTCCTGGTCTTCTCGAATGAGTCATCGACGTCCACGCTGGAGAACCAGCTGTCATCGGTGATGATTCTGGTGGGAATCTCTCTGGGGACATATACGGTGATGGATCCGAGGCCGACCTCTACATCGGCATACGCTTTCTGGCGGAGCTTGCCTGCGAAATCGAGCGTGTAGGCCCCTATGCCGCCGCTGAACTTGAGCTTTCGGAAATTCAGGTTCGAAAGATGTCTCGCGGAAAACTTGCTGACGCCTGATTCGATGGTGACAGATTCGCATACGATTGGATTCGGTTCGTCGCAGCGAAGCACGGCGGAGCTGGCTCCGGCAGAGATTTTCAGGTTTTTCACCTGGAGCCCGGTAAAGTCAAAATCGCCTTTGCCGGCTCCCAATCCGATTTTGAATGTCAGAGGGACGGCGTCGGTGAATTTTGCCGTCAATTCCCGCTCGTCGGAATCGCCATGACTGCTCTTCATCTCTTCCCACGAGATGGAAGTAGACTGTCGGGAACGGTGTTTCTTGTCGTCGCTTAGATTAATATCGAGTTCGCCGCGGCCGTGTGAGATCTCATAGAACATTTCAAGCTGGCGCTTATCGTCTTCATTGCGGCGGTATTCAGCGGCGACAATCTTGTCCCTCCCGCCCTTGAGGATGTTCAACGTCCCGAATGATGCATCAAGCGTCACAACGACTTCTCGCTCCGAAGTGCGTGTAATCTCCCGGCGGAGAACTTCCTGCTGCGGTGAAGCTGCCGCCGTGCCTGCCGTGAAGAGAAGCAGGAGTGCAGATACACCGGATATTTTGTTCGAATCGGATAGTTTCATAGCATTCTGTACGCAGTTTTCCTGCATATGCTTACGAAAATGCTTGATGAGAGTTGCACGAAAGGGGCTAGTAGTGGCGAAGACGATCCTTGAGGAACTTGTTGAGCATTTCACGCGCGCGGAAGATATGGGCCTTCACCGTGCCTAACGGAAGTTTGAGGATTGTGGCGATTTCTTGATACTCTTTCTCTTCAACATGCCGTAAGTGTATGACATGCCGATACTTCGCGGGAAGGGAGTTGATTGCATCTTCGAGCATTTTCTTACGCTGCCGGTCGATAAGGTCCTGATCGGGTTCATACGTGGAATCGGGGAGCTCGTACGTGTAATCGCTTTCCTTCGACTCGATCGGTTTATCGATCGAAAAGGTTAGGAGTTTTTTCCGCCTGATATAGTCGATACAGTTGTTCGTGGCGATTTTGTAGAGCCATGTAGAGAATGCGAATTCGTCATTAAAGCTGGAGAGAGACATAAAAGCTTTGATAAAAGCTTCCTGAGTCAGGTCTTCCACCTCATCCTTGTCGCGTATCATCCGATAGATCAGGTTATAGATTGACTCGTGGTACTTTTGCCGAAGCTTGCGGTAAGCACGCTGGTCGCCGGCAAGCGCTCGCCGGATGAGGACAGCATCTTCTCCTCGAGATTCGATTCGTCGTTGTTCCGCACGGTCTGCGCGGCTGGTGGGAGGCGTTATTACGATATGTTCCTTTTTCTTCTTCGTCATGGGGGAAGCGCCCCGGGAGTCGGAGGGCCTCGCGGTCCGCAAACTCTCACGGTGCCGGTCGCGTCGAGATGAAATCCGACGCAAAGTACTTAAAAAAACTGAGAGCCGCAACGGACGCGGCGCTCATTGCATTCGTGAGCGAATTTGATTATTTTTTTCAACAATGAACTCCAACCATCCGTCTGCGCTGTTCATCACATTCGAAGGGCTCGATTTCTCCGGCAAATCGACGCAAGTTGCCCTCTTCACCGAACGCCTTTCCCGGGCCGGAAGCCAGCACCTTGACATCAGGGATCCGGGTGGAACGGCGATCGGCGAGCGAATACGATCGATCCTGCTCGATCGGGCCGTGCTGAACATGTCCGAGGTGACCGAGCTCTTCCTTTTTTCTGCGAGCAGAGCCCAGCTCGTGAACGAGATCATCAAGCCGAATCTGGACCGCGGAACGATTGTCGTGTGTGACCGGTTCTATGATTCTACGACCGCCTACCAGGGATTGGGGCGCGGGCTGCCGCTGGACGCGATTGCCACGATTAACCGTTCAGCTGCAGGCGGATTGGTGCCTGATGTGACGTTTTTCATCGACATTCCGGTGAGCGAAGTTGAACGGCGGATGATACAACATAAAACCGGGGCCGACAGGATGGAAATGAGCGGCCGGGCCTTCTACGAGCGGGTCCGTCAGGGTTATCTGCAGCTCGCATCGGAAGCGCCACGTTTTGAAGTGCTCGACGGATTGATGGGAATACAGGATATACACGAGAGAGTCTGGAAACGATTTGAAAGTGTGATGTCGCTACAACAATCACGATCGTGACGGTGGAACCGAACGAAGAGAGGTGGGTAGCAACAATGAAACAGCGCTGGATGGGGATTTTCAAGAGGGAACTTACGCTCACCAGCAGGACGCTCTTTCTGCTGGTTGTGTTGATCTCTGTGAGCGGCTTTTTTGTCGGCTTCCTGGGGACCGGCAATGATGAGCTCCTGCTGAACGTAAACAAGTGGATTGGGGTCTTCGGGAAGGTCTATAAAGACGTGGCGATCAACTATGTTGATGAAGTTGATCCCGAGAAGTTCATGCATGCCGGCATCGACGGGATGCTGAAGACGCTGGATCCCTACACGGTCTATCTCGGGGAAAAAGAGACAGACGAGATGGAGCTGGTCACGACCGGGAAATATGCAGGCGTGGGGATCACGATCGGATTGCGGGATGGAAGCATTACCGTGATCAATCCGATGGAGGGATACTCGGCTGCGAGGCAGGGGATTCAGAGCGGAGATAGAATCCTCGAAATTGATGGAAAGAGTCTCAAAGGATCCGCTCCCGAAGATGTTCGCTTGCTGGTGCGAGGAACTCCGGGCTCAACACTCAAGATGAAGATTGAACGTGAGGGAGAGCCCAATCCGCTGGAATTTGTTCTTGTCCGTGAAGAGATCCCCGTACGGAATGTCACATTTGCGGGATTCGCCGGCGCAGGCGTCGGGTATATCCGGCTGGAGCGATTCTCGCGGACGGCGGGCGAGGATGTGCGGTCGTCTATCAAGGAGTTGCGCGAGAAGGGAACGATCAAGGCAATTATTCTCGATCTGAGGGATAATCCCGGGGGACTACTGGATATTGCAGTTGACGTGGCATCGAAGTTTCTCCCGGAAAGCACGCTGATTGTCTCCACCAGAGGACGGAGAAACGACTCCGAGCGGAAGTACTATTCCACGGAAACACCGATGCTAGCGGATGTTCCGATGGCAGTGCTGGTGGATCGTGGCAGCGCCAGTGCGAGTGAAATCGTTGCCGGCGCCATTCAGGACCTTGATCGCGGGGTCCTGGTCGGGACACGCTCTTTCGGAAAAGGACTCGTTCAGACGATCACGCGCATTACCGAGAACAGCTCCCTGAAAATTACTTCCGGTCGATACTACACGCCGAGCGGCCGAAGTATTCAGGAAATTGATTATTTCCATCGCACGAAAGATGGTGTGGTGACGATCAAACCGGACAGTCTTCGGAAAGAATTCCACACTTCTCATGATCGCCTCGTGCGTGACGGGGGAGGTATCGTGCCTGATTCCACCGTGCCCGATGAACCTTCAGGAAAACTCCTGGACGAGCTTGTGCGGAAAGCGATGTTCTTCAAGTATGCAAATCGGATTGCCGCCGAGAAGAAAACACTCCCGGGCGATTTCGAGATCACGGACGAGATGATGAAGGATTTCGAAGCGTTTCTGAGGCAACATGATTTCCGATACGAGGAAGATGCAGAGGCGAAGGTGAAGGAGCTGCGCGACGCGGCACAGAAAGCACGCTACGGTCCGTCCTTCTCTGAAGGCATTGACCGGCTCGCGAAAGCGGTAGAGGCGGAGAAAGCCCGTGCGTTTGAGCGGTACAACGTGGAGATTCGCACAGCGCTGAGGCAGGAGATCATCAATCGGATGAAGGGAGAGAAGGCGGCAATTGAAGCTTCGCTGAAGGATGACGCTCAATTGCAGGTCGCGGTCGACCTGGTCAAGAACAAGGCGGCATATCAGAAACTTCTCAAACCGGCGAAGCGGTAGAACCAGCGCGTTTCGGAGAACAAAAAAAGGCATCCTCACGAGAAGTGCAGGATGCCTTTTGCTTTCTCTGCTTCACGTTCAGGGGCGCACGGGTTCCAGTTTTTGCTGAACGCGCCGGGCAATGTCCTGAAGGTCTGATGTCCTGTTTACAAAATCGAGATCGTCACTCTCGATGATCAGCAAAGGTCCGCGGCGATAGTTCGAGATCCAGCTTTCGTAGTGCTGATTGAGTTGTTCGAGATACTCCCTCTGGATGCCCTGCTCGAACGAGCGCCCACGCCTCGAAATCTGCTGTACGAGGTGGTCGACCGAAGAACGGAGATAGATCATCAGGTCCGGCGATTTGAGATAGTCTGTCATCACCTCGAAGAGAGAGGCGTAGTTGGTATAGTCGCGATCGTCCATTTTTCCGATATCGTGGAGATTGCGGGCAAAGATCTCCGCGTCCTCGTAGATAGAGCGGTCCTGAATAACCGGCTCTCCCGACTCGGTCATCCGTTTGTGATGCTTGAAGCGATTGGCCAGAAAGTAGATTTGAAGGTGGAATGACCAGCGTTCCATGTTGGCGTAGAAATCGGGGAGGTACGGATTGTCATCGACCGATTCAAAATACGGTTTCCACTGGAAGCGTTCGGCAAGGAGCCTGGTGAGGGAAGACTTCCCGGCGCCTATGTTGCCGGCGACGGCGACAAACAGGGTTTTCTTGGAATCTGCCATAGACGGTGCTGTATCTGATTGTGATTCAGGAAAAAAGGAGAACCGACCGGTTGAATGTATTCACATCGTCCAAGAAAAGCAAGGAACGATTGGGATGATTACTTCGACGGATGGATAGCCTGAAAGATGAGCTTGAGACCCTCGATGACGCGCGGGCCGGGGCGGCTGATAATGCTGGCGTCAACAAGGGCGACGCGCTTCTGCCGGATGGCTTTCAAACCTTTCCATTCCGGGTAGGCGATGAGAATATCATCCGTGGACCGGACGAGATCATTTGTGACGATGATGACATCAGGTTGACGTCGCAGAATATCTTCGCGGCTCAACACCGGGTATGCCATGGCGGCGTCGCCTGCGATGTTGTCGGCATTTGCAAGCGTGATGAGCTCATTCAAGAATGTTCCCGGTCCGATAGCAACGAGAGGACTGAGCGAGAGAAGCATCAAAACGGATTTCCTGGGTGCTTCCCGGGCTGTTCGGAGAATGTCCTCCTTCTGGACCCGCAGAGCCTTCACGATCGAATCCGCCTCCGTTTTCCTTCCCGTCAATGCGCCGATGTTTGAGATTGAGGTAAGAACGCTATCGACCGTTCGCGGGTACGTCACGAACACCGCCACCCCGGCTGATGTGAGCTTGTCGTAATCTGATTTCATGTTGCCGGAGCCGGACATGAGGACGAGGTCCGGACGGAGGTCAAGAACCTGTTCGAGGTTTGGATTCAGCATCCCGCCGATGCGCGGTTTGTTTCTGGCGGCTGCCGGGTAGTCGCAGTAGTCCGTCACGCCGGCCACGGCGGAGTCAAGACCGAGGGCGAAAAGAATTTCGGTGATGTTTGGAGCCAGGGAGACGATCCGTTGCGGGGCGGTTTGAATCCTCAGGACATGTCCCAGATCGTCCGTAGCGGTACGAGCAGGCGGAGCGGGAGGTTTGTCGGCCTGGCGGCAGGAGAGTGCCCCGAGCAGCAGGCACAAGACGATGCCGGGTATACGTGCGGCAATGAAGCCGGAAATGAAAAGAGCGAATCGTGTGATTCGCTCTCTGATGATTTCGATCATCGCGATGACATTATTTGAATGACGCCAGCGCCTCGTCGACTGCATCGAAGTGTTCGAAGACAGTGACGAGCTTCGTGACAACAAGCAGCTGTTCTATTTTCTCAGACGCGCGTGCGAGCTTGAGGTTGCCACCGGCGTTCCGGACGGTCGTCAGGGCGCCTATGAGCATTCCGAGGCCCGAACTGTTCATAAATTTCACCTCACCAAGGTCCACGACAACTTTGTTCTTGCCTGCATCGATCAACTTATGCAGTTCTTCGTTCAACGAAGAAGCGTCGGGTCCACCCATCACATTGCCCTTCAACTCGATAAGAATGATTCCTTTGAGTTCCTTGATTTTCAGTTTCATTCGAGAGTCCTTCCGTTGTTAACCAGGGCCAAAAGTCGTTTTTCGAACGTCAGAGTTTTCTCAATTCAAGCCGTCTTCTGCTTTCGTATGCTCCAGTCCATAACGATGGCGCTGGCGATATAGATCGTCGAGTAGCTTCCCGTAATTGTGCCTATCGTCATCGCGAAGGCAAATCCCCGTGTCACTTCACCGCCTCCAAGCAGAAGGACGAGAAGCACAATGAAAATAGTGCCGTTCGTGATAATCGTCCGGCCGAGCATGTCGTTCTGGCTCCTGTTGATCACCTCGCCGATCGACATGGTGCGGTGGACCTTCAGATTCTCGCGGATGCGGTCGAAAACGACCACCGTGTCGTTTACTGAGACACCCACAAGGGTGAGGAGGGCGGCGACGACTTCCAGAGAGATTTCGAGGTTCAATCCGGGAATGACCCCGTTCAGCAAAGACATGAAGCTAAGCGTGGTGAGCACGTCGTGAAACACAGCGACAACAGCCCCCGCGCCATAGATGAACTTGAAGCGGATGGCAATGTACCCCAGGATGGCGATCAACGATGCAATGGCGGCATACAATGCATCCCGGCGGAGTTCTGCGCCGATTTTAGGTCCAACCTTGTCCTCTTTGAGCACGGTGAACTTCGCATCCGGGAGTGCGGTCTGAACGGCATTCTTGATCGCACTTCCGACGGAGGTCCCGCTACCCGATTCTGCAGTGCGGATCAGGATGCTCTCGTCGCTCCCGAAGGTTTTGATCTGGCTTTGGCCCAGACCAACGGTACTCAGGGCCGTGCGTAACTGTCCGATTTCAACCGGGTGCTCGAACTTGAGAACGAGTTCTGTCCCACCGCGGAAATCGATTCCGAAATCGATACCTTTCACGATCATGGACACGATGCCGGCAGTAATGAGCAGCGAGGAACCCAAATACGCCCAGCGGCGCGGCTTGAGAAAATCAATATTTGTCTTCTTAAAGAAACGCATTCATTGCCTCAAAAAATTGGTTAACCGAAATTTGGCGTGATGTTGCGATCGGTCATCAGGTTGAATACCACCCGGGTAACAATGATGGCGCTAAACATCGTCGCCACGATTCCGATCATAAGGGTCAAAGCGAATCCCTGTACGGGGCCCGATCCGAATTGGTACAAAATGATTCCAGTGAGAAACGTTGTGACGTTGGAGTCGAAAATTGCGCTGAAGGCTTTGGAGTATCCCAGGTCAATTGCCGCGCGGATAGTCTTGCCACCCTCCAGTTCCTCGCGGATACGCTCGTTGATGAGCACATTCGCGTCGACGGCCATTCCGATTGTCAGAATCATGCCTGCGATGCCCGGAAGCGTCAGCGTCGCCTGGAATCCGGCGAGCACAGCGACGATAAAAAGCAAGTTGAACACCAGCGCAATGTCGGCAACGAATCCGCCCGTCTTATAATAGATTATCATGAAGAAGACGGTAATCATGAGCGCGAGAGACAAGGTCCAGAGGCCAGCTCTAATGGAGTCCTCACCCAGCGACGGTCCGACGGAGCGTTGCTCGATGATGGAGACAGGCGCGGGAAGGGCGCCGGCCCGGAGCACAATCTCGAGGAGCCGTGCTTCGTTGGGACTTTCCATACCGGTAATCTGCGAACGTCCGCCGATGATCTTGTTGATCACCGTTGGGGCAGAGAAGACCGCGTTATCGAGAGCGATGGCGATTCTCTTGTTGACGTTCGCTCCTGTGATGCGAGCCCACTCACGGGCTCCTTCGGCGTTCATCTCCATGTTGACGATCGGACGGTTGTCCTCCGGATCGACATTGGCGCGCGCATCCACAACCACGCCGCCTGTCAGTTCCGGAACGCGTTTGACAGCATAAAGGTGATAGAACTTCTGCCCGTCGGGCGACTGATCTGTTTTTGCCGACCAGAGAAACTCAAAATCGATCGGCAGGATGCGCTGGACGTCCGGCCTCGCCAGGAGCCTCATGACACGATCGCGGTTATTCTCGAGGACATATCCCTCACCTGTGTTCCGTTGATCGGGGCTGACGTAGCTGAAGAAGGGGTGCTCCCGTACGAATTGCGCTTCTTTCGAAGTATCGCTTGCCGCTGGTTTGTTGCCTGCGAGCAGATCTTCGAGGGCATCTTTTGGTTTTTCCTCTTTTTTGGCCGTTTTTGATGCGTCGGAGGTGTCTGTAGGGACCTTGCCGGCGAGGAAATCGTCAATGGACTGCATGACGCGGTATGCTATAGCCGGGTCGCGTAACAAGCGAAACTCGAGTTTGGCTGTTCCCTGAAGCAGGGACTCGACTTCACGCTCATCTTTGACACCTGGCAGCTCAACGATGATTCTTCGTGATCCCTGTTTCTGGATATTCGGCTCGGAAACGCGGTATTGGTCGACACGGTTGCGAACAATTTCGATGGCCCGATCGATGGCCTTTTCTGTTTCGCCGTTGAGGTACGTCAGGACCGCATTGTCAGCATCCCGGATATTGCCGAAATAGCGGCTCAAACGAATACCCCGCTCCTGGAATTTTCTTCCGAAGATTGGAATAACCGATTCGTCATTACTGCCGGACTGTTCGCGAACCTCTTTGAGGATGGCAGCAAAATTATCATCCTTGTTCTTCGCGATGTCATTGACAAGCTGAAGCACATCAACTTCGAGCACGACGCGCATGCCGCCCTGAAGATCAAGGCCGAGCTTGAGGCGTTTCAGCTTTGCGTTGAGGATGTCTTCCTGATTCTGCTCCAGATAGGTAATGCTGTCTTGACCTGAAAGGGAGGAAAGCTTCTTGCGGTATTGATAATCCTGGTACGTCGGGTAGAGGAATATCAATGACACAACGACAGCCGCAAGTATCAAAAAGATCTTTGATAATTGGTTTTTCACAAAACGTTCTCCGGACAATAACGACTGACAATACTCTCAGGCAGCGAGCGGGTAGAAAAGGAACTCACGTCGATGCAAACTGGAGGAAAAATGTTTGAGAAGCGAATCAAAATATAAACCAATGTGCCTGCAAAGTCAATAAGAAAATCGTTGCTTTTCAACCGTTTCACGGCTATATTGAACATCCCTGTCTAAACTCTTCCGCATTTTTTTAGGAGATGTACTTGTTATGCCGTTGATGACGCAAATCCGGAACAATCTAACCAAGGCGTTCGCGGTCTTCGCCGTTTTCTTTATCGTCTACATCGTCCTCGACTGGGGAATGGACATTACCGACCGCAAGGGTAGGTCCGGCAAGGACTATATCGGCAAAGTCGACGGCACGAAAATCAGCTACGGTGAATTCAGCGCTCTGCTCAAACAACAGACTGATGCGTACCGCAAGCAGTCGGGCGCAGAAGCCGACGAAGAGACCGACCGGCAACTTCGCACGCAGGTGTGGAACATGCTCGTGCAACAGATTTTGGTGGACCATGAGTTGGGCCGCCTCGGCATCGTCGTTACCGATGAAGAAGTGCGGGACATTCTCCTCGGGAACACTCCGCCCGAGATGGTGGCCGGCCAGTTCAGAGATTCGATCGGCCAATTCAACCGTGCCGCCTACGAGCAGGCGATCATGAATCCGCAGAACCGTGATGCGGTTATTCAGGTCGAAGATCAGGTTCGCCGCCAGCGCAGAATCGAAAAATTACAGAGCTTATTGTTTGCTGCCACCCGCGTGGGTGACGGCGAAGTCCGTCAGCGTTTCGAGGACAAATCGGTCACGATGGACGCAGAATATGTGTTGTTCGATCCGAACGTGCTGGTGCCGGATTCCGCCGTCCAGATCAGCGATGAGGATATGCGCAAATATTACAATGCGAACCAGGAAGAATTCAAGGTCCGCGCCGCCCGAAAACTCAAATATGTGTTCTATAGTCTCGCTCCGTCGGCAGATGACACGGCAACTGTTCTGAGTGAGATGAGCCATGTTCTCGATCAGTCGAAGGCCGGCTCCGATTTCGTCGAGCTTGCGAAAACGTATTCCGAATCACCCGTGAACGATTCCTCCTTCGTGAAGCATGGCGAATTGAGCCGCCAGCTCGAAAGCGCTGTGTTCGGTGCACGGAAGGGAGACATTGTGGGCCCGGTGGCTGACTTTGCCGGTTATCACCTCGTCAAGATTCTCGACGAGCGCAAGGGGTCATCCGAGTTTGTCAAAGCAAGCCACATCCTGGTCAATGCGCCTGCAGGTCCGGACACCGCAGCAGCCCTTCAGAGGGCGAAGGATCTTCTCCGGCGCGCGCGGGGCGGT
>DOWV01000008.1:23313-28999 GCA_003519375.1 Bacteroidota bacterium | reverse complement strand
GCGCACGCAATTCGGCTGGCACATCATCAAGGTGACGGGCCGCGACAGCCGTGAGCTGAAGGTTGCCAACATGACAATGAAAGTAAAAGCAAGCGCCCGGAGTGTCGAAGCCTCCAGTTCTCGCGCCCAGGACTTCGTCTATCTCGCGAAAGAAGACGGATTCGAGAAGGCTGCCGAAACGAGCTCCTCCCAGATCCGGGAGACCGCCGAGTTTGTCGAAGGCTCTGTGATTCCGGGACTAGGAATGAACGAGGAGGTCATGGCGTTTGCCTTCGGCAAAAATCTGGATGCCATGAGTGAGCCCATGAGTGTGACAGGTGGTGTAGCGGTGTTCAAGATCTCGGGTGTGCGCGCCGAAGGTGTTCGTCCTTTCGACGAAGTGAAGCCGATGCTGAGGGTCTATGTGCTCCGCGAAAAGAAACTTGAAGCCATCAAAACACAGGTTGACTCGTTCGCCAAGGGGCTCGGTCCCAACGCCGATCTTCAGTCAGCGGCGAAGGGTGTCCCTCAGGTGTCGGCGGCAAGAACCGGCGCATTCAAAGTTCAGGATGCCCCAACCGGTATCGGTCGTGATTATGCATTCGTCGGCCACGTTGCAACGCTGAAGCCGGGCGAAATCTCGAAGCCATTCCAGGGAACGCGCGGATATTTCGTTGCGAAACTGCTCGCGAAGAGCGCTTTTGACTCGACGCAATATGCAGTCGAGAAGAACACATTGCGCGACCAGATCCTGGGCGAAAAACGCAACCGTCTCTTCTCTGATTGGCTCGCTGCTCTGCGCGAGAAGGCAACGATAGAAGACCTGCGGAGCGAGTACTACCGCTAGCAGGCAAATCTCAAAAGCGGGATTGCCACTCCCGCGACGATTGTATTATCAATTGAGCGGGCAAGACACGAAGGAAGGAAATTTCGGAAGAATTTCCCGGAGTACACTCGGGCCTTTGTGACTTTCCCGCCCGCCTGACCGGCGGTCGCCAGCCCGCCTTTTAGGAAATAAGTTTTCTCCAGTCTGCCGACTGATCGTGAGGAACCTGATGAGGCGTTCGATTCTGTCGGTTCTTGCTGTTGTGGTGCTCCTCGGCAGGCTTTCGTCACAGACCCAGGAGCCGACGCTTTCCTTTGCCCTCCGTGGCAACTACACGAGCACCTCCAAAGTCTTCAACAATCCAGATTCCCCCTCCGGCGATCTCCGCGGACAATTCAATTCAGTTGACAACATCTATGGGATCGGCGCTGAAGTTCGCTGGACAGTCCCGGGGCATTCCTTTGCGGTCTCGCTCGCCGCTGAGTATCTTTCGAAGATCAGTGCTCAAGAACAGCTTGTGGGTTTTACGACGCCACCGAAACGTTTGCCGGTCGACGAAGGATTCCGTCTTGTCCCCGTTGAACTGGGCGCGCAGGTTTTCATTCCCCTCGGATCGGACCATGTACGGCTGACGATGGGCGGCGGTCTGGGCGCGTATATCGGGTCCAGGGTTCTAAAGATCGCGGGAGTTGAGGCGGCCGAGAGAAACGCTCCTGTGTACTATGGGATTCATGTGGAGACCAGCTTCGACTATCGGATTCGTCCCGGTCTTTTTGTGCGCGCGGAGATGCGCTTCCGGGATCCGGAATTTACCAGCGAAAGCGAATTCACACAGCCTGCGACGCAGTCCGGTGGAGTCCTTGTGCTTCTTCCCCGTGCCCCGTTCAGGGCGCGCATTAACGTGAACGGATTGAATTTTGGCCTTGGCGTCGGTATTGAAATGTTCTGAGCGGGCTGTTCCCCACCGGATTTGTTCCTGTCGATTTTCCAAGCTCCTATGAAAGAAAAGGGCCATCCCAAAAAAGGTCTCATCTATCTCGCCGGCTTCATGGGGAGCGGGAAGAGTACCATCGGTCCGATCCTGGCAAACACGCTTGGTTTCGAATTTGTGGATCTCGACAAGTTCGTAGAACAAAAAGCCGGCAAGAAGATAAAAGAGATTTTTGCCACGGACGGTGAGCAAGCGTTCCGGACCATCGAACGGGCGTCTCTCGTCGAGGTCTCCGGACGCACTGAATGCGTCGTATCGCTTGGGGGCGGGACCATTGCGAATGAGGAAAATTTTCGACTGATTCGGGATAGCGGTGTCATCGTGTACCTCCAGCTCTCGCCGGAGGAAATCGCGCAGCGGGTCCACCATCGCACCGATCGCCCGCTACTCACCGCCCCCGACGGCAACAAGCTGTCCCCGGAAGAGATACAGCAACGAGTGGGGGACCTCCTTATGAAGCGAGAGCAATTCTACTCACGAGCCGACGTTATCATTCAGGCTGACCGGAAACGCGTGGGGGCGACGGTGGACGAGATTGTCCGACGGTTACGAGGTTTCATTGACGCCTGAGGAGGGACTGTGATTCATCGACAAATCGATGTAGCGTTGGGTGACCGCAGTTATCCCATTTATTTCGGGAAAGGATTCGGCTCCTCCTTTGCGCCGACCTGCCAGCAGCATGGAATTCCCGAGCGGATTGTCATCCTGACGGATTCGAACGTCGCACACCACTATCTCGATCCGATCGAAAAAAATCTGCGGCATTTCAAATTCTCCGTGTCGAGCATCGTCATTCCCCCCGGAGAGCATCAGAAAAGTCTCTCACGTGCCAATCAGATATACACACAGCTTCTGAAGGAGGGAGTTGGCAGAAAGTCGGCGATCGTTGCCCTCGGAGGGGGAGTTGTCGGAGATCTTGCCGGATTTGTGGCGGCCACCTATCAGCGTGGCGTCACGCTGGTCCAGGTCCCAACCACACTCCTTGCTCAAGTTGACAGCTCCGTCGGCGGAAAGGTGGCGGTGAACCATCCGCTCGGCAAGAACATGATCGGATCATTCTTTCAGCCGCGATTCGTCTGGATCGATGCCGATACTCTGAGCACACTTCCGGCGCGTGAAGTCGTTTGCGGACTCGGAGAAGTGGCGAAGTACGGAGTGGTCTTTGATGCCGAGTTCTTCGCTTATCTTGAGACGAATCTCGAGCGCATACAGCAGCTGGATCCCGAATTGATGCTCACCGTTCAGGCGCGGTGCTGCGAGCTGAAGGCGCATGTTGTATCAGAAGATGAGCGTGAGCAGGGGCTTCGGATCGTCCTGAACTACGGTCATACTGTGGGGCATGCTCTTGAAGCCGCGGGAAGCTACAGGGTCTTGAAGCATGGAGAGGCGGTTCTCCTCGGTATGGCGGCAGAGAGCTTCATTGCCCGCGAACTGGGGTTGCTGCCGCCGGGGGATCATGAGAGAATCATGAAACTCGTGCAGCGTTTTCCGCTCCGCTTCGGCAAAAATTCTTTCGCACCGGCCCGGGTGCTCGCTGCGTTGACACGCGATAAGAAATCGATTGACGGCAAGGCGCGGTTCGTCCTACCAGTACGCCTCGGAGAAGTGCAGGTTGTTGACGAGGTCGGGAGTCCGGTCGTTCGCGCATCGCTTCGACAACTGGCTGATGTATTCGGAACCAAATAAGACCTGTCGGGTTTTGAAAACCTGACAGGTCTACCATGGGGAGTAGCTCATGAATTCTTCTTTCAGGCATTTCGCTCTCGTTCTCATCGGTGTCTTCCTCTCGTTCTCTCTCTTTGCCCAGAATCCACCCAAGCGCGAATTGCGTGCCGCGTGGATCGCCACGGTCGTAAACCTTGACTGGCCGACGAAAGGTGCCCCCTCGAGCACCCAGCGGACAGAGCTCACGACCCTCCTCGACAAGCTCAAGGCGGTCGGCATCAACTCCGTGGTCTTTCAGGTGCGATCGGAGTGTGATGCCATGTATCCTTCGAACATCGAGCCGTGGTCTTATTGGTTGACAGGTCAGCAGGGTGCAGGGCCGATAGAGCCATTCGATCCGCTTCAGCTTGCACTTGATGAAGCGCATAAGCGCGGCATGGAGCTTCATGCTTGGTTCAACCCTTATCGAGTGGAGCGCGTTGCCGCAAGCTACGCGCTTGCTTCCACCAACGTTGCAGTTCTTCACCCCGATTGGGTTATTCAGATGGAGAAGTATCGTTTCCTCAATCCCGGCATGCAACTGGTGCGTGATCACACTGCGCGTGTCATCGCCGATGTTGTGCGCAGGTACGATATCGACGGTGCGCATATGGATGATTACTTCTATCAAGACGGGATCACAAATCAGGATTCATTCACTTTTCAGTCTGAGTCGCGCGACTTCACCAATCTCGGAGATTGGAGGAGAGACAACGTCAACCTTCTGATCAAGCAGGTGTATGACAGCATCAAGGCGATCAAGCCGAACGTGAAGTGGGGAATCAGTCCGAGAGGTATTTGGAGACCTGGTTACCCTCCCGGAATCACAGGATCGGATAACTACAACGCGATTTACTGTGACGCACTGGCCTGGCTCCGGGATCAATACATTGACTATCTAGTGCCGCAGCTGTATTGGACCTTCGGAGGCGGACAAGATTATGCTAAGCTTGCGCCATGGTGGGCCTCTCAAATGAATGGGAGACATTTCTACGTGGGTCTTGGATCCTACAGGATATACCTAGAAAACGGTAAACCGTATCCAACAACTGACTGGCCAGCGAGCGACGTACTAAGCCAGGTTCGACTCAACAGAAGTATCGCAAACGGTAGTGTGTTTTTCAGGGCAAAGATGGGACTCACGGACAATCCCAAAGGGCTTGCCGATTCTCTCAAGACCAATCTCTACAAGTATCCGGCGCTGCGTCCTCTGATGAGCTGGAAAGAAACCATCCCACCAATTTCTCCTTCCGGACTCACTATCGCGAAGTTCTCATCATTTGCCACGATTTCCTGGAGTGCTCCACCTGCGGCTTCGGACGGCAATCTCGCGGATCAATACGTGGTGTACCGATCCACTTCGTTGCCGATCCAAATCGACGATGCGCGCAATATTGCTGTGATCCAGACCGGCACAAGCTACATCGAACAATCCATGCCCCCGGCAGGCGTTACCTACTACTATGGCGTGACGGCCGTGGACCGGCTGCAGAATGAGAGTGCCCTGAGCAACCTGATGGGATTCAACGCTGCCGGCCCGGTTGCGGTTGATGAATCGGAGAGTCTGCCGAAAGAGTTTGTGCTGCAGCAGAATTATCCAAACCCGTTCAATCCGAGCACAGCGATCAGCTATCAGCTGTCAGCTATTAGCTTCGTGACTCTGAAGGTGTTTGATGTTCTAGGCAGGGAAGTCGCGACACTCGTCGACGGTGTTCGAAACGCAGGAATACACACCGTTCAGTGGAATGCTTCGTACATGCCCAGTGGTGTGTATTTCTACCGCATTGTCGCGGGGAACCAGATTCAAAGTAAAACGATGCAGTTGGTGAAATGAGGAATGGAGTACGTGAAGTTTAGCTCGTTTCGGGGATTGGAAATACCGACCAAGATCGCACCACCTCACACCTCGTTTCCATCTCCACAAAAGGCGGTCCGACATGAAACAGTATCAAGCGGTCATTCATGTGATGAAAGTTAATGGGGGATTTGCGACCCTTGGACATCTTTATTCTGGCCTGATAATTAGTACAATTTGAGATGTGGGGTGGAGCGATGTCTACGTGAAGAGGAAGAAGGAATACTCGAGAGGAAAAATGTGGGGGACTCACAGCTTACATGATGCTCACTCACTTACTGAAGCAAGGAACCACGACCAAAGCGCCAACAGTCAATCGCTGATTGCCGAC
>DOWV01000008.1:14567-23216 GCA_003519375.1 Bacteroidota bacterium | reverse complement strand
GGCATTACCACGTAATCTTATTCTGACTATTTTCTTCGCGCCAGTGTGGACTGGTGTGAACCTCGCACAGGCCCAAAGGATACTTCGCGTTGAAGATCTCGGTAGTTTTCTCAGGACAGAATTCCCGGGCCTTTTTCTTCGTTGCGACACAGATGGTATCGGTTATGATGCCATCCGGCTGGTGGAAATAATCGAAGCCGAGCCCCACTTCAGTGTCATCATACGTATACTGCATGAATCGCCCGAAGATCGGGGCCGCCGCTCTTCCGCCCTGGCCGTCGGCGCTTCCGAATTTTATCCTGTTATCATCGAAACCGACCCAGATTCCCGCCGCGAGGTGCGGCGTGAAACCTACGAACCACGCGTCGCCGTAATCGTTTGTCGTCCCTGTTTTGCCTGCCGCCGGTTGCGTGAAGTATCGCCGGATGACCCGCCCCGTGCCCAGTTCCTCGTTGACGCCTCCCTCAAGCAGATTCGTCATAAGATATGATGTCTCTTTGCTGAGTACTTCCTTTCGTTCGGGCACATTTTCCTCGATCACATTTCCGTCGCGGTCTTCAATGCGGAGAATTCCGATCGGTTCAACGAGCACGCCCTCATTTGCGAAGACGCCGTACGCAGATGTCAATTCCAGCGGCGACACCTGGCATGAACCGAGGGAGATGGAATAGTAGGGAGGAATGGCCGACTTGATTCCCATCCGGTGAGCGTACTCCACGACCGCACTTGGTGGCATTTGCAGTATCAGCCGAACAGCGATCAGGTTGATTGATTGCTTGAGCGCCTCGCGCAGCGTCACCATGCCGCCAAATCCGCCTTCGAAATTCTGCGGAGTCCATCTTGTGCCGTCGGGCATCTCGACGGTCACGGGCTGATTAGGAAGCTCCTCACAGACCGGCGTGCCGTTGTCGAGGGCAACGGTGTACACGAACGGCTTAAACGCTGATCCAGGCTGCCGGCGAATCTGCGTGGTGTGGTTGAGGCCGTACCGGAACACTCTGAAGTTTCTCCCGCCGACCATGGCCTTGATGTGGCCGGTGTGGGGGTCGAGCGCGACCATACCGACCTCAATGGTGCGGGCGGCCTTCTTCACGGAATCGCTGAACGCAACATTTGTTTTGAGAGCGGCGACGATGCTGTCCCGGATCCAGGGGGTTTTCGCCTTCTTGTAGACATCCAGATCGCGGATCATCTTTTCGACGTTTTCCTCGAGGATGTCGGCGTGCTTGCTCCACTCCCAGTACTTGTCGAATTTCTCCTGAAAGCCGGTCAGGTGCTCATCGACAGACCGATTGGCGTAGCGTTGCATGCGGCTGTCGAGCGTCGTGTAGATCCGGAGGCCGTCACGCTCGATGTTGAATCCGTACGCTTCGGCTTTCTGCTGAAGCTGCTGCCGGACCCACTCCACGAAGTGCGGGGCAATACCAACACGATAATCGGCATCGAGTGTTCTGAAACTCAGACTGTCTGCCCTGATTTGTTCCGCCTGCTGTTCGTTGATCTTGCTGTCCTTGAGCATCTGGTGGAGGACGATGTTTCGCCGGCGGAGTGCGCGGTCGAGGTTGCGGATCGGATCGAAGTAGTTCGGGCCCTGGAGCATGCCCACGAGCAGCGTATACTCGGGTGCCGTAAGTTCGGCAGTAGGCTTGTTGAAGTAGCGCTGCGCGGCGGATTCGATGCCGTATGCGTTGCGTCCGAAAAACGAAACGTTGAGATACAATTCGAGAATTTCGTCCTTCGTGAAATTCCGTTCGATCTGGACGGAAGAAATGAACTCCCGGATCTTTCGCGTGATCTTGTCGTACATCGTCTCTTCACGTCCCTGGAGCTGGTACAGGTTTCGTGCAAGCTGTTGCGTGATCGTGCTCGCTCCCGCCTGGCGGAACGTGAAGACGTTGATGACCATCTGTCGCATGAAGCGGGGAAGGTTCACTCCCCAGTGATGGTAGAAGTCCTTGTCTTCCGTCGCGATGAGGGCGTCGATCAATCCTTGAGGAACAGCCGAGATGGAAATTCGTGTCCGATTCTGCTCTGCGAATTGATCGAGAACGGCGCCGTCTTCGGCGTACACCTTGGAGGCAAGGGCAGGGCGCGGATTCTCCAGTTTTTCAAGGGAGGGGAGGCCCCCGGCGACATAGTAGCCGTACCAGATGAGGAGGGCCAGAACCACCACGGAAAGAGGCGCAACGAGGCGCAGATTTCGTTTAAGAAATCCCTTGCCCCGGTTGAGAAATGAACGGCGGTACGAAGGATCGTTGAAGTACCGGTCCATTTCTTCTGAGCTATAGTTGCGCTTGGTCATGATCCGCGGGGCTCTTAGTAGAACACAGAAGACACAGATGCTACTGATTTACACAGATGAAGAATTATTGTGGATATCTTTACCATCCGTGATATCAGTGTGCGATTCCAGGAATTTCGGATGGAGATTCTTGTATCTCAGGGGCTCGCCCAGGTCTTCAACTCGAGTGAAATACCATCAAACACAGCATAATTCCTATCGTTTATCCAATCTCCCAAATTGACGTAAACGCCGCTGCCGATGTTCCGTTTGCACGGAATGTGGTTGTGTCCCATGACCACGAAATCATACCCTTCTCTTAGCTTCGCCGCAGCGAAATCAGCCATATCATCTCCCTCATACTGGCGTTTTGCCGTGTACTGGCGGCTCTGATTGGACGACCAGCGGGCGATCCGTGAAGCCAGGTCGGGATGGACGAGCGAGAAAAGAGCTATGTTGGTTCTGTTGCGCAGCACACGCTTCAGCAGCCGATATCCCGTGTCTTTCTTCAGAAGACCGTCGCCGTGATGCAGGTAGAACTTTTTTCCGTTCAGCATCCGCTCGACGGGGTCGCGCTCAATCTGCATCCCGAGCTCATCACGAAAATAGCTTTTTACCCAGAAATCATGGTTGCCCGCAAGGTACGTCACTGCGATGCCTGCGTCTGAAAGCTCGGCGAATTTTGAAAACAACCGGACATATCCTTTTGGCACCACCGATGCGTATTCAAACCAATAATCGAACAAATCTCCCACGATGAACAAACGTTCTCCGTCGCTGCGGACAAGATCGAGAAACTCGACGAGAGAACGTTCTTTCCGGTGATCGTCCTCTTTCGTGCCGATACCCAGGTGAACGTCTGAAAAGAAGTAGGAATTCCGCATAAGCCGCTGAAAGCACCTGTAATGTGAAGCTAGATAGCGAAAAAACGTGCGAAAATCAAGGTAAGGAGGGAGGTGTCAGGCGTGCAGCTCCACACTCATGCAACGGGTTGTGCAAGAGGAAGCGTGACGATGAACGTGCTTCCCTTTTTCTCGCGGCTGTTGACGCGGACAGTGCCATGGTGGGCTTCGGCAATCCACTTGGCGATGGCAAGACCGAGGCCGCTTCCGCTTCCGTCGGTCTTCACGCGGTAGAACCGATCGAATATTTTTGAGAGATCCTTCTTGGGAATCCCGATGCCTGTATCCTGAATGCTCACTTCCGCGTTCGCTTCGATGCGCCGGAGAGAAAGCGTGACCGTGCTTTGGGGCTCAGAGTACTTGACCGCGTTGTCGATGAGGTTCAGAAACAGCTGATGCAGGCGCGTCGCGTCGCCGCGCACGCTGACCGGTTCCATTGCCCCGAATTGCACTTTGATTTTTCTGCGCGACGCCAGTACGCGCGCATCTTCTGCGAGACCTTCAAGCATTTCGTCGAGCGCAACATTGTCGAACTGAAAAGCCAGTCTTCCGGACTCAGATTTGATCAGTATCATCAGGCTCTCGACGATGGAGGAGAGGCGGATCAGCTCGTCGTGCACGCTCGTCAGGAGTTCACGGGTTGGCACGGGAAGGCGTTTTCGGCGGAGTGCGACCTCGATCTCGCCCCTCATGATGGTCAAAGGAGTGCGAAGTTCATGAGAAGCGTCGGCGGAGAACCGCTGTATCTGCATGAACGATTCCTGCAGCCGCCCGATCATATCATTGAAGGTCGCGGTCAATCGTCCGAGCTCGTCGTCCACAGCATGGGCAGGGAGCCGTTGAGCGAGGTTCTGCGCGCTGATCTTTTGGGCGGTCCTGGTGATGGCATCCACCGGCCTCAGCGAGGTGTGCGCGAGAAACCAGCCGCCCACAAGCGAAATGAGAATGGCAATCGGAGCCAGTATGCGAATAATGAGAAAGATGTTGTCCAGGGCTTCGTTCAATTCCTCGAGCGGATAGGCCACGAAGATCTTGACGTAGTCATTCTGCGTGCTGGCGAGGCGGAGCTCGCGTCCTTCTTCGTTGCGGATGGTGACGATGTTGACCCAGCCGTACGGGATCTCGCCATACTTCAAGGTTTGTTTTCCGAGGCTGGGAGAGCGGTACAGGAGGTCGCCGTTGCGGTCGAGGATCTGGATGTATTGCCGGCGGGGGCTCAGGATGGTGTGCTGGTAGATCTGGTTCCAGATCTGATCGGTTTCCGCCGAGTCGACGGCGAGGGCCTCCGAGTCCGTAGGCGCGGTCGCCGAGCGTTTCAACTGTTGCAGTTCGAGGAGCGCGGAGCGCTTCAGGCGGATTTTCTTCGCCTTCGGCTCGATGAACTCTTTGACCCATTTTACTTCGCTGTGAAGCGATCGGTCGAGGCTTTCTGAGAGAGTGGACCGCGTGAAGAAGTACGATATGCCGCCGAATCCGACGATCGTTGCAGCCAGGAGAGCCGTATACCAGAGCGTCAGCTTGCCCCGGATGGAGTGGAACAGCTTCATTTCGCGGGACCCTTGCGAAGATCTTTTTCAGAGATGTAGTATCCCTTGCCCCGTTCGGTGTGGAGCAGCTTCGGTTCGTGTTCCCGGTCGATTTTCTTTCTCAGGTGATTGATGTACACGTCGATGATATTCGTTCCGGGGTCGAAGTTGAATCCCCAGATCTCCTTGGCGAGCTGCTGGCGAGTGATGAGTTTGTTCTGGTTGCGCATCAGGTATTCGAGCAGCGAGTATTCCCGGGCGGTGAGCTCGATGATGACACCGGAGCGGGTTGCCCTCCGTGTCAGTGTATCGAGCTGCAGGTCGGCAAGACGAAACGTCGTATGGCTGTTGCGCTGGCGTCGCAGAAGGGAACGTATTCGGGCGAGAAGCTCATTGAAGGCGAACGGTTTCGTCAGGTAGTCGTCTGCGCCGTGGTCGAGTCCCTGGACGATGTCTTCGGTGGTGCTGCGCGCGGTCAACATGAGCACCGGTGTGCGCATGCCTTCGTTGCGGAGTGTCCGGAGCACATCGAAGCCGTTCTTCTTCGGGAGAAGAACGTCGAGCAAGATCAGATCGAACTCAGCGGAACGTGCTTTCTTTTCCCCGGCCTTGCCGTCGGCTGCGATTTCGACTTCGTATCCTTCAGCGGTCAGTCCTTCCTTGATGAAGCGAGCGACCTTTGCCTCATCCTCGACAAGGAGTATGTGCATGGGAGATCGGATGTCTGGTGGCTACGCGTTGTGGAAGGGAATTTGAACAGCGCAACACTCGATTGGGAAACCGGACACAAGGTAGTTGATATTCCGAATAGTTCCAAATCGCGGAAGTGCGTCCCCCTCCCATCGACAAGCAAGTCGAAGCATAGATCTACGTTTGAAACTCGGGCTTTTTTCCGTATATTTTTGCGCCGTAGTATCGCGTCTCTGAAGACGAAAACATGTGAGTCCGGGCACAGGAAAAAGAATCTTCCAGGTCTTCCCTTCGAACAATCCGGGCCCTCCGCCGGGGGATCAATCCCATGACAAAACTTGTCGGCATGTTCTTTTCCGCAATCCTCCTTGCTGGATGCGTCCAGACCATGGCAATTCGTACGATGGGGGAGATTATGGACTACGGATTGGAAACGTTCAATGAGGAAGGTGACCTTCAGCTTGCCGGCGAGGCACTCGGGTCGAACCTGAAACTGGTCGAAGCGCTGATCAAAGGGGACCCGGAGAACGAGAAACTCCTGCTGATGGCGGCTCAGGGATTCAACGCCTATGCTCTTGCGTTCGCCGAAGACGACAGTGTCGAGCGTGCGCGTGTTTTCTACGTGCGCGGCAGAGATTACGCGATGAGCGTGTTGATGCGCAACAAGCGCATCAAGGAAGCCCTCGGCAAGGACCTCCCGTCGCTTCAGGTTGCGCTCAAAACGCTTTCAAAGGACGATGTCCCCGCGGTTTTCTGGGCAGCATTCGGCTGGGGGAGTTACATCAACATTACTCGCTCGGATATCGGCGCGATGGCCGATCTCCCGAAAGTCCTTGCGATGATGGAGTTCGTCCGCGACACCGATCCGCAGTTTTACTACGGCGGGCCGTATCTTATCCTCGGAAGCATCGAAGGGAGTCTTCCAAGGGTGCTGGGCGGCAAGCCTGAAAAGGCGAAGGAGTATTTTGAACGCGCGCTTGCTGTCAACGGCGGAAAATTTCTCCTGACGTATGTGTACTATGCAAAAACTTACGCGGTACAGGAGCAGGATCAGGAGTTGTTCCAATCCCTTCTCGCGAAGGTTGACGAAGCGCCGCTTGATATCCTTCCGGCAGCCCGGCTGTCGAATGCCGTTGCAAAGAAGAAAGCGAAACTTCTGCGCAGCCGCATGAATGACCTGTTCTGACGCACAGATTTCCATAACCAAGGAGTACCAGTGAAAAGGATTTTCACCATCATCTCGCTTCTTCTTTCCGGCATCCTCACCGTTGCCGCTCAGGAATACACGATCAAGTTCGCGACGATCGCTCCGGAGGGGACGACGTGGATGAACGTTATGAAAGAATACGACGCCGCGATCCGCAAAGAGAGCGGCGGCAGATTGGGTTTCAAAATCTACGCCGGCGGCGTTCAGGGCGATGAAAAGAGCATTCTGCGCAAGATACGCGTCGGGCAACTCCACAGCGGGGGTTTCACCGGGGTCGGCCTTGGGGAAATAGCTCCGAAAGTCCGCATTCTCGACTCTCCTTTCCTCGTCCGAAACGAAGAAGAGGTTGATATGCTCTACAGGGATTTCGGAAAAGAGTTCGAGAAATCTCTGGAGGACGGGGGATACGTGCTGTTGGGTTGGGCCGAGGTGGGATTCGTACACGTGTTCACGTCTACGCCCATCAAGAAAAGCGATGATCTGCGCGGTATCAAGATGTGGACGTGGGAGGGCGATCCGATTGCGGAAACCGCATTCCGGACGCTCGGCATCAATCCCATCCCCCTGTCGGTCATTGACGTGATGACTTCGCTCCAGACAGGATTGATCGATGCGTTCTACACGACGCCGTACGCGGCCATTGCGCTACAGTGGTATGCGCGTGTAAAATACATGGTTGACGTTCCGCTGGCGGATGCGGCCGGGGCGGTTCTTATCTCGAAGAAGTTCTACGACCCGATGCCGAAAGATCTTCAGGATATTCTGGTCCGAAACGGCCGTCTCTACATTTCAAAATTGACCCAGCTGAGCCGGAAAGAGAATGCCGAAGCGATCAAAGAATTGAATAAACGCGGCATCGTCACACTGGCGGCAAACGAAAAAGACCTTCTCGAGTATGTCGAGGCTGGCATCCGCTCGCGGCGGGCGCTCGCGGGAAAACTCTACACGGAAGAGTTTCTCAACAGAATCGAGAAATCGATCGCTGATTTCCGAAAGGCACGCCGCGGATCCAAATGAACCTTCTCAAGTCCATCGACAAGGCTTTGACGCGGGCGGAAGAGATCGTCTTGATTACTCTTCTCACCGTGATGGTGGTAATGTCCTTTCTCCAGGTTGTCCTGAGAAACGTCTTTTCCTCCGGGATTCTCTGGGCTGATATCCTCCTGCGGCATATTCTTCTGTGGCTCGGCTTTCTCGGTGCAGCGATCGCCACGAGCGAAAACCGCCATATCAATATCGATTCCGTCCGCCGTTTCCTTTCTCCGCGGATCCGACTGGCTACGGAAGTCATGACCAACCTGTTCGCGGCCGCGATCTGTATCCTCCTGGCCAGCGCGGCCTGGGAGTTTGTCCAGGGAGAAATCGCCGACCGCAGAACGGTGCTTGAAGGCATTCCATCCTGGTACTTCCAGAGCATCATCCCGGTCGGATTCGGGCTCCTCGCCATTCACTTCATCATTCGTGCAATCCTTCGAAGCCGCGGTCAGGCACCGGAAGGAGGACACGTATGAACGTCTGGTTGTTCGTCGCCATCATCCTCCTGCTCGCCTTCTCAGGAGCTCCGCTCTTTACGATCATTGCGGCGATCGGCCTCTACGCTTTCGCGTCCGCGGATATCAGTACTTCCGCGCTGATCATTGACTTGTACAAGATTGCCGACACACCGACGTTGATCGCCATTCCGCTTTTCACTTTTGCGGGATACCTTCTTGCGGAGAGCAAATCGCCGAAACGCATGGTGGATCTTGCACAGGCGCTCTTCGGCTGGATGCCGTCCGGACTTGCGGTTGTCGCGCTGCTGACGTGCGCACTTTTTACGGCATTCACCGGCGCATCGGGTGTCACGATTGTTGCACTGGGAGGGCTGCTCTATCCGATTCTTCTCAAGGAGGGCTATCCGGAACAGTTTTCGCTGGGACTCGTGACTGCCTCGGGCAGCATCGGCCTGTTGTTCCCGCCCAGCTTGGCGATCATCCTGTATGGATTTGTTGCCAAGGTGAGTATCGATCAGCTTTTCGTGGCGGGTTTGATTCCGGGTTTGAT
>DOWV01000008.1:10783-14485 GCA_003519375.1 Bacteroidota bacterium | reverse complement strand
CGGGTTTGATTCCGGGTTTGATTCTGATCGCCTTTCTCTCGGCCTACAGTCTCCGGGTAGGCGTGAAGTCGAAGGTGCCGAAGACGCCGTTCTCCTGGAAAAATCTCGGGTTGGCATTGAAAGCGGCTGTATGGGAGCTTCCGCTTCCCTTTGTCGTTATCGGAGGCATCTACGGCGGGGCCTTTACGGCCACCGAAGCGGCAGCCATCACGGCGTTCTATGCACTCGTTGTAGAGGTGTTCATCTACAAGGATCTTCACCTTTTCCGCGATGTTCCGCGTGTCATGAAGCGCAGCATGGTGCTTGTCGGAGCCATCCTGATGATCCTCGGAGCTGCGCTGGGGCTGATGAATTATCTCATCGACGAACAGGTACCGCAGAAGCTGTTTGAGATCATCCAGGCGAAGATTTCGAGCAAGGTGATGTTCCTGCTGATTCTCAACGGATTTCTGATCATCATGGGGATGATGATGGAGATCTTCTCCGCCATTGTCACCGTCCCGCTCATTCTTCCGATTGCGCAGAAGTTTAATATTGATCCTGTCCATCTCGGCATCATCTTCCTGACGAACCTCGAGCTTGGATACCTTATGCCGCCGATGGGCCTCAATCTCTTTCTCTCCAGCCTGCGGTTCGAGAAATCGATTCTTCACCTTTCGAAAGCGGTCATACCATTCATTCTTCTCGAGGCCATCGCGTTGCTTGTCATCACGTACGTCCCGGAGCTCAGCCTGTGGCTGGTGCGGTTCCTGGGAACTCAATAATTGCCGATGCTGTTCTAGTTGTTTCACAACGCAGTGCGAACGTTTACCTGAAAGGAAGCGACAGCCATGTTTACAAAAAAGGTTCAAGACGCAATTAATCAGCAAATCAACGCAGAGCTCTTTTCTTCCTATCTGTATCTCTCCATGGGAGCCCATTTTGAGACGGTCAACCTGCCCGGGTTTGCCAACTGGATGAAGCTTCAGAGTCAGGAAGAGTATGAACACGGGATGAAGTTCTTTCACTACATCAACGGGCGGTCCGGGAAAGTCGTGCTCGAAGCCATCGCAAAACCCCCGGCGGACTTCAAGACGCCGCTCGATGTGATGAAAAAGGTGCTGGAGCATGAGAAGAAGGTAACTGCACTGATCGAAGGTCTTTACGAGCTTGCCCTCAAGGAAAAGGACTACCCGACGCAGGTGATGTTGCAGTGGTTCATCAAGGAGCAGGTGGAAGAGGAGAAGAGCGCGTCGGATATCATCGAGTTGCTGAAGAGCATCGGTGATTCACCGGCCGGCCTGGCCATGCTCGATTCCAAACTTGGAGCGCGATCCAGAGGCTGATTCACAAACAGCTTTGCTTAAAAAACCAAAAGCCCGATCGAAAGGTCGGGCTTTTTTTCTGTACGCGTGGAGGATGTTGAATTGCCAAAAAAGACCGCCACAAAGGCGCCCCGCCCCCGCCAGACCATAGTCTGTCCTTATTGGCGGGCTGGCGACCGCCGTCAGGCGGGCGGGGAAGTCACAAAGTCTTTTTTGGGGAGTGGTCGTCTATTTTCAGACCCCACTCTTCTAAATTCAGATCCTTCGAGTCTTAGTGACTTTGTGGCCAAGAAATAGTTCTTTCCGCATTCTGTTACTCAAAGAACTTCAGGAGCTCCTGAGCGACGAACTTATTCCCTTCGTCGTTCAAATGGACTCCGTCGCGCGTCAGGATTCCCTGCGACTTGTTTTCCTTATTGTTGAGCAGGAGATAGCTGCGGAACGCTTTACGGAGGTCGCAAAGCCTTACTCCAAGCGCGAGAGCCACGGAGCGGCTGATTCCTGCATACTCCTCAAGCATCTGATCCTGGGGATTCGTCCCATCGTGCTTTTCTCCAATCACGCTCGGAGTGCAGAGTATCACGTCGGAGCCTGAATACTGAATCCGTGCGATGATCTCCCGCAGGCCGGCTTCGAAATCCTGTTTCGATGTTCCCTTCAGATTCTTCAACGCCCAGTGCCAGACGTCGTTGATACCGATGTAGATGACAACGATCCTGGGTTTCCGGCTGATGACGTCTCGCGCAAGCCGCTGCTGGAGATCCGGCACCTTGTTGCCGCTGACTCCTGCCCCGAATACCTCCAGGGCGAAGTCGGGGTGGCGGGCTGTGATGGTTTCCCGGATCAGCGTCACATAACCGTCCGGTTTGACACCAAGTTCGGTGATGGAGTCACCCAAGAACACAATGCGCTCCGCCGGATGGAGTGTCATGCGACCCCCGGTGCAGCTTGTGATTGTCAGCGCGAGGAGCGGGAGCAGAAGAATACTCCGGACGATGTTCATGTTGGTGATCCTTTCAATACACCTCGGCGGTGCGGTTTCAGCCTGCAGGGGACTTCTCACCAATCTGCCGTCGATGGAGGATTGTCAGGGGAGAAGGGATGATTGAGAGTACCGGTTTTTTCCCTGAATCTCAATTCAACAGTAACAATAGGTCACATCGCTTTCAACGACATGACAGAGAGTGGATCGCCAACTCTGAGAATCCCTTTCCCTTCGTGAATCAGGTTTTGCCCAAAGCAGACCTTTCCGTCGAACGTGCGGTACGACTCGAGCGTGCGGAGGGGCTCCACGCCGCGGGTTCCCGTCTTCTGGTCGACGTTCGGAACGGTACAGCGGACACAGGGTTTGGCGACGTGAAATGAGGTCTGTCCGATCTGAATACGTTCCCACGTGTCTTCTTCGTACGTCGCGCATCCTTCGATGACAAGATTCGGTCTGAACCTGTCCATGGTCACGGGTTCGGCGAGGCGGTTGTTCAAATCATCGAGCGAAGCCTTCGAAATAAGAAGCAACGGAAACGCGTCGACAAAACTCACAGGCGATTCCTGCCGCGCATAACGGAGGTCGGCGATTCTGCGAGCTTCATCAGGCATGTACACAAGTCGGCACGAGCGGCCCAGCATCGACGTGAACCAGCGTGCCGCGTCGTCGCCGCAATCAACTGCATCAACGGTGTCTTTCCAGATCTGGACTCGTCGTGCCATCTCGGATACCGGGTGGATGGGAACCGTCAGTTCCTGCAATCCGTCCGTTCGTACCACCAGATGTTTCTCCCGTACCTCGACCCGAAGAAGCGCCATCCGAGGATTTTTCCGCTGAGTCAGGAAACCACCGTCGTCATCTATCAGCATCCAGCGTCGGTCAAGCTCCAGACCGCGTGCATCGAGTTGGGCACTCTTCATGGATATTCCGCGCGCGGACTTAATCGGATAAACATAGAGTTCTTTAAGATGCATAGGGTAAAATCCGAAAACCGAAATTCGAAATACGAAACAAATTTGAATACTAAATCCAAATCACCAGACAAAGCCGAAAGAGCAACTCCAGATTCTGACTGCTGACCGCTGATCGCTGACTACTGACCTCTAATCAAACGTAATTTGAAGATGAATAATCTCGGGCGTGTTCCCGATTCTCACCGGCGGGCCCCAGGTTCCGGCTCCGCTGGAAACGTAGAACTGTGTCCCGCCCTTTTTCTTGTACCCCCAGCTGACTTCGTAGATAGCCTTCGTAATCAAATGAAACGGCCATAGCTGCCCATGATGTGTATGTCCGGAGAGCTGCAAATCGGCGCCCTGCGCCACGGCTTCGTCCAGCCCGAACGGCTGGTGATCCATAAGGATTACCACCGAACTGTCAGCGGCGCCATCGACTATCTCTGACAGGGGTTTTCGC
>DOWV01000008.1:7925-10665 GCA_003519375.1 Bacteroidota bacterium | reverse complement strand
TACTTGCATGCTTCTTCCACGCCGCCTATGTACTCGTGGTTCCCTGTAATGGCAAAGACACCATATTTCGCTCTGAGCGACCGAAGGGTCTCTCCGAGATTTTGTCGAATGACCGGGGCCAGATCTTCGTCGACAATATCTCCGGGAAAAAGGATCAGGTCGGGATTCAGATTATTGATCGTGTCGACAATCTCACCCAAGCGTTGACTCCCGATGATCGTGCCGAGGTGAATATCGGATGCCACCGCGACATTGAGCGTACTCAAAGAATCAACCTTTTTCGGGATATGAATGCGCAGAGTTTTCAGCTGCGGCGAGCGGGCATTGAAATATCCGGCAGTCAGCGCTGTCAAGACCACGGTGATGACGCCGATCAGAACGACGAGCTTTGTCCTGGCAATGTCGGACGTGATGAAGGACGGGAAGATCACGACTCCGTAGTTCACGAGCCGCAGGATGTCGATGAAGAGGGCGGCGAGAGTGAAGTAGGCGAACGCTGCGAACCAGAAGCTCCCTGTCCAGACGAAGAAAGTGCTCATTGCACCCGGAGCTGAACGCTCGAGAAGCCTCCCCGCAAGAAACGAAAGCGAGAGAATCGAGAAGATGATGGCATACGGAATCCGGAACGGTGAATCGGGAGGCAGGGCCTGCCAGCCGCGGAGGTACACGTAGGAGTTAATGAGTCCGTACAAAAGCAAAAAGATTGAGAAAAAGATAATGAAATTCAGCTTACCCATGATTCGTCGTTCTTCAGGATGAATGTCGCGTGACTGTTGTTATCGGATGAGGCGTTTCAAGAGCTGGATCTGACCGGCGTGGTACAGATCGTGCGATGCAATCCCCATGATGATGGCCAGATTGTCGACCTTGCTCCCGCGTGGTTTCAGAGGAAGCGCGCCCGTCTTCAGGCGGGCAACCGCGTCGCACATCGATCGGTGTGTCGATTCGAGCATGGCGATATCGCTTCGCCACTGCCGTTCGGAGAGCCCGGAGTCGCGACGGAACCAGTTGCTCCCCTTCAGCGGAAACGATCCTCTCTTCTCGCCCAGAATCCTGCGACGGACAATGTACTTCCAATATGCACAGTGCACAACAATCTCCCAGATATTGTGCCGGTTCGGAGCCGGGCGCCATGCGGCCTGGCGGGCGGTAAGTCCCCGGATGGAGCCGCGGAGATTGGTTCCATGCCACGCTTTTGTGTTATAAGACTGGGATATCAAGGCGAGCAGTGTCTGGATCGAATCGGGCCTGCGATCGGTGCCGGCTTTACCGGTTTTCATGTGCGGTTATCCCCTTCCAGAGGTAGGCGCCGTGGGAGTGTCACATTGAGCTCATGCGTCCGGGTTTTGTCCCCGGCGAGGTGTGTTCAACAGTGAATCGACGCAGAAAGAACAACAGACGAATCCATCGGAGAGTTTCGCGGAACGAACATCAGAGGCGCTTCAGAATTGCAATCGAAATGTCATCAGAGGCCCGCGCTTCGCCCACGAACCGATCAACTTCCGCAAGAAGTCGCTCGCCGACCACCTGGGCAGGATATGCGGCCAGTTGGGGGAGGAGTTCCATGAGCTTTGATTCACCGAAGAAGGCTCCTGTGTCATTCTGAGCATCAGTCAGTCCGTCGGAATAAACGAAGAGCATGTCGTTGGTGCTGAGCTCGAATCGTTGTTCGTTGAACGCGGCCTGAGGGGAAAGGCCGAGGGCCATTCCGCCTTTGACCGTTTTCTCGATCGAGGTGCCGCGGAGAATCAGCGGGGGCAGATGTCCTGCATTGAGTAGCCGCACGAGTCCGTGCTCAGGTTGTATCTCCGCATAGACCACCGAGGCGAACAGGTTGGGCAAACTATCCCTGCAAAAAATGTGATTCAGTTTTCCGCCAAGATCGGAGAGAGAATCGATGTCCGGGGCGAGCGCGCGAATCGTCGCTTGAAGTTTTGCGGTGAGGAGTGCTGCGCGTAATCCCTTGCCGGCGATATCGCCGAGAGTGATGCCTACGCGTTGCTTATTGATCTGAATATAATCGACGAGATCGCCTCCCACTTCATTTGCCGACCGGGTGAACAGCCAGAGTCCCCATCCCGCAACCTGCGGCGAACGTTCCGGAGTCAGGGCATCCTGTACTGCATGGCCAGCCTCAAGCTCCTCGTGGGCGAGGAGTTTGTCCTTGAGCTCGAGCATGAGGACGAACAGAAGAACCAGGGCTCCGAGGATATGCGTTCCCTCCGCACCGCCATCGCGATTAAGGTTGCTCAGGAGAAGAAGAAAGGCGATGAGGAGGAGGAGCCGGCGGGCAGGGGTGAGTTTGAGGATAAGTCCTTCGAGAAACCACCACGCGATGTAAAGCCATTGTTTCACCCGCCCCATTCCCGCGAGCCGCTTCTTACGATCTTCCGTGAGCATGAATTCTTTCAGATCATTGAAATCGCGCCGCATCTCCCGCTCGTAATCTCCGCGCCGGAAGTCTTCAAGAATGGTCTTGCCAATGTTTGGCTGTTGGGTCGAGGAAGAAGGATTGCTCATAAGGTTCGGTGCCTCAATGCGGGTAATGTTCACCCCTAAAGACGGTATTTCCGCTCAAAAGTTATAGATTTCTTTCAAACTGTTGAAAAGCGCCTTTAAGGGCGATCCAGGCAGTGTTCAACGATGCCCGGATTTTCTTGATTATGCCATTGTCGAGGAGAAGAATTCCGAGGCCGGTCCCCAGCCCTACCACAAAACTGTTCAGTGCATTCGTTTCAAT
>DOWV01000008.1:3975-7694 GCA_003519375.1 Bacteroidota bacterium | reverse complement strand
GGGTGAAGGTACCTTAGTCCGACCGTCTTAAGATAGAATGCCTGGTAGAAAATGTAGAGAGAGGTCGCGTAGGCGACGGTAAAAAGGGAGCCCGCGCCGAACCGGAAGAAGCTCGGGGGTCTCAAGATAAGTCCCATCTGGATGACGAACAGGACCAGGAGCACGGCGAAGGCGTCGCGCCTGCTGACGCGTAATGTGAGAAAGAAGAGCGAGCTGATTACCGCCCCCACGATAATCTGAAAACCGGGATTGTGAGGTTGGAAGAGCGTCAGTCCATAGAATATTACTCCGAGAATGACTGTAAGAATGATAGGCACCACTGCTTCGCCGACGATACTGGCCCCAATATTGAGTCTGGATTGCATGATGACAACTCCTTTCCCTTCGCAGCCTGGATGAGCGGGTTTGTTCTGCACCAATGAACATCGCTATCAGGCTGTTGCGAAGTGAACAGCAACACGTCTAGAAGAGATACGGAATCATCCGTTTCGTTTTTGATGCATATGCATCGTAGCCGGGATAGCGAAGTCGAACGAGACGTTCCTCGCATAGAATTCGCAACAACGCGCCGATGATTGCCACCGCTCCAAAGAACGCGTTCAGGATGGACCAATGAGCGGCGATGCCGGCCCAGATCAGGACAAGAGCGGATGTGTAGATCGGATGTCGGATGTACCGGTATGGGCCGGAGGTTACGAGGCCGCCTTCGGTAGGTATTGCCGCCAAGTGAAAACTCCGCCGGCCAAATGTCAGGCGCGCCCAAATCATGAGGACGATGGCTGCAGTCTGAGTCAGGATCGCGGCGGGGTGAAGTGAGAACAGTCCACGGTTCGCCAGAAGAGACAGGATCGCGGCCACCATCAACAAATAGCCAAGGACGGATACAATATTGAGAGGAATTTGTTTCAGCTCTTTGGATTGTCCACGGTTTCACTGGTCCCGTTTGATTTGGCAGCGTCCTCCCGGGCTTTTTTCATCGCCTGATTGACGGCGTCGCCAAACGGAGCCGTGATGATTTTCCCGTACCAGTTGGTTTCCGTGACAAGTTCTCCAACCGCCCTCCCTACGCCGATGTCGTGGAAAACCGTGTCGGGTTTCTTCAAAGTCCCGAGACTCGCCGTGAGTTTCAGGCTCCTGGTGCGGCCGCCACGCCTGATGGCGAAGTAAACGGCGATGATCCCCGGTTCCAACTCCTCCCAATAATGTGGCTTTGAGGAGGCAATCCTCTCCTGGAGGTTTGCCAGGTCCGCCCCGGCAAGAGGTGTTGTGCCGTGAATACACACCACGATGTACTCTTTCAGTTTTGCGAGCATTCAATTCTCCAGCTTGATTGCGATGAGCTTCGTGATTGTCCCCAGGTCGGCTTTCTTTCTCACATCGATTCGGATTGCCGTTCCCTCAGGGTACCGCTTCGACTCTGCGAGAACTTTCATCATCTTTTTCGTGAGACCGCTTTGTCGCGATGCGGCCATGGCACGATCGCCGAGAATGAGGGAGGCAAGAAAAGAGCCGGTCGCCGGTGAAAGATAGAGAATATTACGTTTCTTTTGTTTCAGCCGGAGCGACCAGCCGTATTTTTCAGAAAACGATTTCCATTCCTGATCAACAGCTCCCATCTCCCTTGCGACGTCAATGATCTTGTCCCAGAGGGCTTTGGTCGGCCCGAGGGCGATGGAAAGTTCGGCATCGGAAGGCTTCCTGGGTTTGTTGATGAAAGCATTGAGGTGCATGTGCGATCTGCCGTTGTTGGTATGACGACAAGCTTCACCGGAGCTTTTCTCCATGGCACTCCATTGCCCGCAGAAGGGCGTTGAGCGCTTCGGTCATTGCGGCACCATAGCCGCGTCCTTCCTGTCGCTTGAAGATTCTGTGAACTGCCGGCTCCGTGGACGGCTGCCAGTCGACAACACCGGCATCAGAGATTCCTGCCGCAATCGGTTCGAGGGACATGGGCCAGCACTCTGAATCCTGTGCTTCATTCGAAGCAACGAAACGCCAACCCCCGGGAGTGCGGGCAAGCATCCTTCCGGCTCCCGCAATCAGTGATGCCGTTGACCACATGTTACGCTTCTCGTGGAGTATGTTCTCCCAGACATATCCCTTCCCTCCTTCGTCCAGCGCGTGGAGAATGTCGCCGCGGTTGCTCCCCGTCAGCGCGTACCGGAACCAGGCTTCGAGCTGTGCCGGTATGTCATGCAAGAGCTCTCCATGGGTCGCTCTCCAGTATGTGCCGCGCTGATGTGCTTCGTCAAAGGCGCCTTTTTCATTCGCACAAGGATACCAGTGAATGGGAAGACCGGATCTCCACAAGTCGATGTACGCCATGCGGTCAAGGCCGACATTCCATTCGTCGTGACCGCCTGCGCTTGTTCCGGCGTTCAGCAGCACGGCCTTGATGCCGCCGCGCAACAGATCCGGTTCGAGGTTGAACGCCGCGGCCAACACTCTTGCGGAGCCGACGACAGATACGGTCACCGGTTGCTTCGAAGATCGAACCAGGCTCAACAGCAGCTCGATTCCTGCCTTTTCCCGGGGCTGACGGTCGGACGCCGTATCGCCGGAGTGCTTCAGAGGTTCTGCCGGTCCGAGAGCTGCCGTTATTGTACGCCCGAGCAGAGAAGCGAGCTGCACGACCGGGACGAATCCCGGATCGCGGGAAATGTCAAAGCCCCGCGGCGCAGCATGGAGAAATCTTTCAGAAACGTCGAGGATGACACCCAAAAGATCATATTCATGCAACGCTGCTACGGTTGCCAGATCGAAATGGTCATCGGGGTCCTGGGGAGGATGATAGAGATCGGTGATATGTATGAGAGGGATCTTCACTCTGTCGAGGGGGAAGAGCCACGATGAGCCGCTTCCCTGACTCTTGTTTTCTCGGTGTCGAGGAAAACTACCTTGTTCATTTGGTCAAGCGGGTTCGGTGCCGGAATCCCCGCATCCTATGAGAAGCGTTAAGAACGCGAGGGATATGCGACCTGCGATCTGTCGCCTGGAAATCACCACAGCTCTACTTCAGGTTTCTTATCCGCACTTCGGTGTTCCGATCATTCTTGAGCAAATCAAGAAGGATGGCTGTGTCGGTGTTCCCGAAGTGATAGGGATAGAGGACTTTTGGATTCAATCGGCGCACTGCTGCAGCCACCATGGCCGGTGTCATCGTATACGGAACATTCATGGGAAGGAATGCATAGTCGATGCGATCGATCCTTGCCATTTCAGGAATGTCCTCGGTGTCGCCCGCGAAGTAGATTCGGATACCGCCGATGGTGAGCACGTAGCCATTCCCCACCCCTTTTGGATGAAACGGAATTTCTTTTGATCGCTTGTGGACGATGTTGTACGCCGGGACGGCCTCAACGCCGATTCCCTGGACCGTCCGGTTGTCGCCATTCCCCATCACTTCTCCTCCGGGCACGTATCGAAGGCACGGTTGCGTGAGCAGGATCGATGTTGTCGGTTTTCGAATCATCTCGATGGCGATGCTGTCGAGATGGTCGCCATGCTCGTGCGTGACGAGGATGAGGTCGGCTTTCGGCAACAGGTTGAAATCCGCATAGCGCAAAACGGGATCGACATAGATGGTCTTTCCCGCCTGTGCGAGCATGATCGATCCATGGCCAAGAAATGTCATCGTAATGTCGCCGCCGGCGGCAGTGATCACGTCGGATTGAAATTGCTGCTGGCCGATTGCGGTGCCGGCAGCCAACAAAACCAGG
>DOWV01000008.1:0-3786 GCA_003519375.1 Bacteroidota bacterium | reverse complement strand
AGATGATCAAGCTCGTCAGAACATATGGTGTGACGGCTAGATCTCGATTGATGCCGGGTCGTGTTCGTTCGGTACGACCTTCCATTCCTGCTCCGCCGCATCAAAGTCGGCGATTTTCTCCAGCGGCATCTTGATGTATTTCCCATAGCCCGTGGCGGCGACGTCACCGTCGGGGAGTAGCAGCTCACCGGTGCCCTCAAAGAAGCGGCTGTTTTCGCTTGTTATGCGGCCGACAACACGCAGTTTCTGATCCAATGGAATGGGCTTCTTGAACCTTGTCGTGAACACCACCGTGACTCCCCACATCACTTCCTCATAGCGCATCATGATCGCACGCCCGATGGTTTCGTCGAGGACTGCAGTCGTGATGCCGCCGTGCAGCCGGCCAGGGTAGCTCTGATGCTCATTCGTGGGCTTGAAAACAAACACAAGTTCATTGTTTTCGAGCTCATAAAAAGCGCCCTTGAGGCCGTACGTGTTCTTCAATCCGCAGACGAGGCACATTTTGCTGTTCTGCTGCTTCTTTTTTACCTGGTATCGCACGAATCTCCGTTTCTCAATGAATAGCACACAGAAGACACAGATGCTACTAATTTCCACAGATAAAGATTTTTTGGGGTCCTGATTGTTCTCTTAGTAGAACACCCCGCGTGGCGGGGCAAGCCGAAGACGCAGATGCTACTGATGCACACAGATGAAGGGTTTTTGTGAATTCGTAGTGGATCTTCTTGTTTACAGCTTCCTGCTAGATGTAGTGGTCCGCTTTATAGCGGTCAAATCCGACCTTTATGAGTTTTTTTAGCTCCTTAAACAGCTGCTTATCCATCTTTTTGAAGTTGTTTAAAAAAAGGTAACTCAATTTGGGAGGAGTGTCAATATGCGCTGATGGCTCGGGTGGTTCTTGTTGGCGAGAGGTGAGGGCCCGGATAGTTCATGTTGGTGAGACGGTAGACGAGGTGGCTAGGAAAGTGCTTTGGTGGTAAGACGGAAGATGACTCGTGGAGACCTTGAACTCAGAACTGAAATCTTCAACCTCCAACGGGGACGCGCTTCATCAAATCTTCGGTTTGTGAAGTACCCACCGCCAGACCCGGCCGTCTTGCGGGTCTGTTGCTTCGCCCGCGAAGTCCATTCCGACTTTCTGAAGAATCCGAGTTGAAGCATTTGTCAGCGGAAGTGTGTGAGCGACGATGAGGTCTACTTCGTTCGATGCAAAAGCGATCCGAATGAGCTCAGAAGCCATGGCGGTGCCGTACCCTTGTCCCTCCAATTCCGGCAATGTGAAATACGCAATCTCAACGCTCCGGTCGCTTGTTGGAGGGCCTTTGAACAAACAGATTCCTATCAAATTATTCTTCGCGGCATCTATGCTACAATATCCAAACCAGCGCGAGTCGCCCTCGATCACTCGCGTGGAGGCTCGAATATGAGCCGCTACGTCAACGAGGTGTGAGACTCCCTCGCCGATGAGTACGTCATGTTGCGCGCAAAACAGCCGGGGATCCTGAATCATCAAATCAAGGTTGTCCCGATCGAGGTTGGTCAGTCGAATTGTTTTCACGCTTTTGATTTTCAGTTTTCGGTTGAGTTTTCGCAGGGGCCGATCTCACAGGCAGCTTCACCGGGGGCCGTGTTTTGTTCCGAGCTCATTTGGCTTTCCTTGTTGCAGCGAGTTGATTCAAGCGAGCGATGAACTTGTAGAGATCCGGATCGACCTTTTCGAGCTCCGATTTGGTGTGATCATAGGTAATCTTCTGGTCCGGGAGCTTGTATTCCGACACGTATGCCTCGACCCCGACGGCAAAATACTCATTTTCATTGGCATCCGAGTAGAAATCGAGAGTCTTTCGAGCCTTCTTCGCCGACGTGTAAAGGCGGGTGATTTCCTTCCGGAGGTTTTCGGGAAGAAAGCCATGAACCTGATGTGCAAACTCGTGTGTGAGTACGTTGAATCGGCAGTACTTCACATCCCGTTCCCATTCTTCGCCTGCACATGCGTTCTTCCCGCCCGAGCCTTTCACGTCGTCCCACAGCCGGCCGTCAAATGTCCGCGTTCCCTGAATTCGCTTGTTGAAAGGAACCTGCCAGAGGAAATGGTGAAGCGGGAAAATGAGAAAGGTGACTTTCTCCTGTTTCAGCTTCGGCAGATATGCCTGAAGCGGCTTCACCGACGAGCGGACAATCCCCTGCAGCTCTGTATCAAGCTTCGTGTAGTTGGTGAAGACATCTCGGAGTGAACGAGGTTCGCGGGCATCAGAAACCGGGCTACGCCGGAGCTCAGCGAGCAGAACGTTGACGGCATCTCGCTTACGCAGGAGGCACAGCGCGGCACCGTAGTGTGCCAGGCCGTAGTCCGGGTCTCTCTCGAGCGCCATGAAAAAGCACTCGAGTGCCTCATCGTACTTCAGCATGTAGTAGAGAGATGCTCCCTTGCCGATGAGAGCCGGAATGTGGTCGGGCATCAGTCGCAGAGCCAAGTCATACGCCCTCGAAGCGCTCGCAAGGTCATGAAGCGTCAGGGTGCTGTCCGCAATCTCCATGATCTCCAGGAAATGATCTTTTTCCCCTCCTGAAAGGGGTAACGGGACATTCGGATAGGTGTGTGCGCTCCATCCGTTGCCAATGTAATTGTGGGTGGTCAAATTGAAGGGATTGAGCTTCAAGGCAATCTGTGCCTGTGTGTAGCCCTCCTCCGCCTTTTTCTCGCCACGGATGAGAATGTTGAAGAGATTGGCCCTGGCTTCATCGTCGAGGGGATCGCACGCAACTGCTCTTCGCCCGCATTCCGCCCAATCGGAATTTTCCTGTCGTATCCGATGCAGCCATGACATCAGCAGCCAGGCTTTGGCGAATATCGAATCAACTTTCAGACATTGTCGTGCCAGCCGGTCGGCATCCTCGAATTTGTTTTCCCAGTATGCCACAAGAGCGAGCCCGGAGAGAGCGAGCGGATTGTTCGGATTCTCTTTGAAGAGGGTATTATACAGAGCCGATGCGCCTGGAAAATCCATTCTGTCCACCGCGATATCTGCCGCGAGAACACGAACGGCGGAATCCCTTGGTGCAAGCGCAGCAGCCTCGTTCAGCATTTGCAGCGCTTCCTGATATTCAAACATGCGGCGGTGAATCTGTCCGAGGCCTGACAACGCCGGGACGAAGTCCCGTCGAATGTCCAGGGCTGCATTGAGAGTCGCCTTTGCCTCGGTGAGGCTTCCCATTTTCAACTGCACCTCGGCGAGTTTCACGAGCGGAGCCGGATCCTTCGGATTCCTTCGTCCCTCGGCTCTCAGAAGATCCGACTGATGTTGCAGCGGACGCAGGTCGAGCGGGAATTCCTGCGCCGAAACCTGAACGAGGAAACAGATCGCCGCGGCGACACAACGTGCCACCCTCGGGAACCAAATTCTCCGAATGAGAGTGCGACTACAGTTCGACATATGGAAGTCCCTGTATTTAAGGTGCCGATTCAGAAACAAACGCCGTCGTAGGAAGTATCCCGGGATTTGTAGGCCCGGGTCATCTCCTGCGTAGAGGGAAGATTGGTCACAGTTCACCTGGTTTTGTGTCACACAGCGATTCTCTCACCACAAGATAACCGATTTGGGTTGCCCACTCCACCGAAAAATGGACTCCGAATTTCCGTCCCCGATTCTCTCCTTTCCGGCCCTTCGAACGAAAATAACTCTTGACATTACAACGCGATTCTTTATATTGTACCGTTCAATCACATCAATGCATTACTAAATTCTGCACATAGCTCATTATACCTTAGTTTATTAAGTCTAT
>DOWV01000233.1:2099-2619 GCA_003519375.1 Bacteroidota bacterium | reverse complement strand
CGCCCTCGTCGCGTGGCGATTGATCACTGTCGATTGTTGAGGTATGATTGTGGACGTGAGCGACGGCTGCCCTCCCTATGCCCGTCCCTTTTTCTGGTTTGACTCTGCCGTAATGACGCTTCGCACGAATATTGCGATCAGCTCGTCGCATTCCGCCATCGAGGGCTCGATATCGTCGAGTGTCTTTGCCAGACCCGTACGCTTGAGGATTTTCAGCGAAATGGAGGTCTCGCGCAACTCCTTGAGAGCCACCTTGAGTTTGTGCACAAAGTCAGTCTTAGATTCAGCACTTTGTCCCTCACCATAATTGAGCGCAGGGGACGTGCCCGACCTGATCAACTGGCCTGAGAGGTGATTCCCGGATTTTGTTTTCGGTAGCGACTCAGCGATCTTGATGATTCGAACTGCAAAATCGACAAGGCGTTCTTCGAGTTCACGGGGTTTCATATGATCCCTTTCTGTAACTTGCATGAAATGCTACGAAACGCCTGAATCTTCTTCAAGAACATCCGATTTGCAC
>DOWV01000233.1:361-1941 GCA_003519375.1 Bacteroidota bacterium | reverse complement strand
CTTTGAATCCTTTCCTCATTTCCTTATCTTTTGACGCTTGACGACGTTTTGAAAGCAACTTCACTTTTTGAGCATACATACCATGAAACTCTCTATTGTTGGAACCGGCTATGTCGGGCTTGTGCAGGGCGCGTGCTTCGCCGATACGGGAAACAACGTCATCTGCATGGACATCGATGAAAAGAAGATCAATAACCTCAAGAAAGGCGTCATCCCGATCTATGAGCCGGGGCTTGAAGAGCTGGTGAAGAAAAATGCGCAGGAGGGGAGGCTTGAGTTCACGACTTCGCTCAAGACGGCCGTTCAGAAAAGTGACATTATTTTCCTCTGCCTCCCCACGCCCCCTTCAGAAGACGGCTCGGCGGACCTGTCGCATGTTCTTGGTGTCGCCACGGATGTCGCCGCGCTGGCGAACGGAGAGAAAATCCTTGTCAGCAAAAGCACCGTCCCCGTCGGAACCGTCGATAAGATCAGGCGCCTGGTCAAGAAGCATGCGAAGTACCAGATCGAGGTGGCTTCGAATCCGGAATTCCTCAAAGAGGGGACCGCGCTTCAGGATTCGCTGAAGCCCGATCGTGTTGTCATCGGGACGAGAAGCAAGAAAGTCAGTGCGGTTTTGCAGGAGTTGTATGAACCGTTCGTCCGGACGGGAAATCCGATCCTGGTGATGGATGAGCGGAGCTCCGAGATGACGAAGTACGCAGCAAACGCTTTTCTCGCGACGAAGATCTCGTTCATGAACGAGCTGGCGAACCTCTGCGAAGAAGTCGGTGCCGATATCGACTCCATCAGGCGCGGCATCGGATCCGATCCGAGGATCGGAAAACAGTTTCTCTTTCCGGGTGTGGGCTATGGCGGTTCGTGCTTCCCGAAGGATGTCAAGGCTCTCGTGAAGACGGCCGAGGAGTACGGCCGGGCACTTACGATTCTCCATTCTGTCGACGACGTGAACGAAAACCAAAAAGGGGTGCTTCTGAAGAAACTCAGCAAGCACTTTAAGAATCAGCTCAAGGGCAGACAGATCGCCTTGTGGGGACTTTCTTTCAAACCGCAGACCGATGATATCCGGGAAGCTCCGTCGCTCGTGATCATTCGCGAGCTTCTCAGGGCCGGAGCCAACGTCAGGGCACACGATCCGATCGCCAATTCCATGGTGCAGGCAGTATTCGGCAGCAAGGTGGAGTTTTTCGACAACTCATATGATGCTCTCAAGGACGCAGACGCGCTTCTGGTCGTGACCGAGTGGAACGAGTTCCGAAATCCCGATTTCCCAAAAATGAAAAAACTGATGAACGAGCCTGTCATTCTTGACGGACGCAACATCTACGACCCGAAAGAAATGAAGGAAAAGGGGTTCCAATACTACAGCATCGGACGCTGAATCGTCAGTTTTTTAAAAATCCCGGTTGGCGCAAGCCGGCCGGGATTTTCTGTTTGAATGGCATACTTTGTGCCATTGGGCCTGTATTAGCACACAGATCACACTGATGCTACTGAACAACACAGAAAAAGACATCAGACTATTTAGACATTCTTGTGCGTCGCTCTGTGTAAATCTGTAGCATCTGTGTATTCAGTGT
>DOWV01000233.1:0-216 GCA_003519375.1 Bacteroidota bacterium | reverse complement strand
GCATCTGTGTATTCAGTGTGCTATTCTCGGAGCAACATTTTTTCATGGAGGGACAATGGATCGCCGAACATTCTTTCAAAAATCGATCGGCTTCTCAGCGCTCGCGGGATTATATGCCGCTCAAGGGCGGAAACAGCTCCTGGCCTCGGTGCTGCGCTCGGCACGGTTCGATCTCGTTGCCGTTCGCGGCGGAGAACCAGAAGTCCTGTTCCCGAA
>DOWV01000099.1:9166-9568 GCA_003519375.1 Bacteroidota bacterium | reverse complement strand
GATGTGCGGACGATCGGTATTTGGGACTTCATCGAGGCCGAAAAAATCAGCCGCAAGATCGGCCTCGGTGTATCTATTTTTCTCTTCTCGATCGGATTCCTCACATTACTTATCGCAGGGGTGGGAGTTGCGAATGTGATGTACGTTGTTGTAAAGGAGCGCACACGGGAAATCGGGATCAAAATGGCGGTCGGTGCGCGCCGATCGTACATCCTCTCTCAATTCATCTTTGAAGCATTGTTCCTTGCATTCATCGGCGGAACCATCGGGATGCTGTTTTCGTACGGGGTCATTTCGATCGTGCGGATGATTCCGACAGGTGACGGCGTCAACGCCATGCAATTCCTCGGCCGGCCCGTCCTTTCTCTCACCACGATGATGATGACAACCGGTGTGCTTGCG
>DOWV01000099.1:3397-8983 GCA_003519375.1 Bacteroidota bacterium | reverse complement strand
ACGAATAACCGCCGAGTCCGCATCCATCCTGCGGTGCACGCAGGCGAGCAATTCCGGTTTTTAGCACCTGACTTCATAGAAAGGCGAAATCCATGCACAGACCCGGCGCGTGCCTCATTCCTCTCCTTCTTGCCATTGTCGTTCCGCCTGCCGCTCTCACCCAATCGAAAACCGCACAAAACGTTGCCCTGGACAGAGAATTCAATCTTGCTGGCGCGCATCTGAACGCGACTCAATACTACGTCATGGAAACACGGGTCACGATGCTCGCGTTTAACGGATCCCGTACGCCGGAGTTCACACTTCGACTCGCCCTCAAATGTGCTCCGGGGAGTCACCCGGGCGGAGCCGGCGATACCTATACTTGCGCCCGATTCAGCGTGCAACGCCCGAACAGGCCGCCGATGGTTCTCGAGGCGCTCACGAATTGGACATACGTCTTCAAGGGACCTGAGGCGGACACGAAGGGTCCCGTCTTGGGAATCGAACACTCCAAATTCCAGACGCTCCGGGACAGCGCCGGCAAAGCACTCCCGGCCGGGATAATGTACATGGTCTACAACTCGTTCATCGATTTCCATGCCATGTGCAGTGTCTTCGCTGAAGCGACCTCAAGCGGCAAAGGCATCCAGGATCTGAAGCGGATCGGTCAAAAGATCGTTCACGTTGCCGCATTTTCGCAACCCCCGACGAACCTGGGCGATCAGGTCCTTGAAGGATCGTACTTCAAGAATGGCGAGATCACACTCGAGTTCAAAGGAATCGGTGTTCAAAACAACTCGCCGTGTGCAATCATCGGCTATGACTCCGGCGAGAGCTCGTTCAAGATGATCATGGTGTCGATGCCGGATGTGAAAACAGAGACGAACGGAAGCTCTCACTATTGGGGCGATATCTACAAAAGCATGGCGACCGGGTGGGTTCAACAGGTTGATATGACGGAGGTCGTCTTCAGTGAAACATCTCTTCCCTTCCCGCCGGGCAAAGTAAACGCGATGACGGAGAGAGCCCTGCTTATACGCAACGTGAGCGAGCAGGAATTCGAATCAGAACTGAAATAGCCATTCTGCTGCGATGGGGGGCCCACACCGCCTCCAGATACCGGCTTACTTTGTGCCGCCTTCCGATTGTAGTTCCTTCTTGAAATTGATATATTTCTCAGCGCTTTCATTCATCCTCTCGATATTGCACTCCCAGTCCCGGAAAGCGTCCACCACCGGATGATCAACTTGACCCGATGGCATTCACAGACCAAATACTCATGGAGAGACGGATCATGAAAAGGACACGAATCATCAGGCTGCTCCTTACTGGAACGTTTGTCGCTTCGATCTTGCCCCTTGCCCTTCTCACGGGACAACAGCTTCAATACCCGAAGACAAAAAAGGTCGATCATCATGACACGTACTTCGGTACGGAAGTCGCTGATCCATACCGGTGGCTGGAAGATGACAACTCTGCCGAGACTGCCGAGTGGGTCGAGGCACAGAACAAAGTCACGTTCGGCTACCTGGAGAAAATCCCATTCCGCAACAAGGTCAAGCAGCGGCTGCAGGACCTCTTCAACTATCCGAAGTACTCCGCTCCTTCCCACAAAGGAGAGCACTACTATTTCTCCAAGAACGAGGGTTTGCAGAACCAGAGTGTTCTGTATATCCAGAAGGGACTCGACGGAAAACCGGAGGTTCTGATCGATCCGAACAAATTTTCGGCTGACGGGACCGCCCGCCTCGGCGCGTTTTCTCTCTCAAAGGATGGGAAACACGCCGTGGTCGGTATCTCACGGAGCGGATCAGATTGGCAGGATTACCAGGTGATGGACATCGCGACCCGGTCCTACCTCGACGACACACTGCATTGGATCAAGGTCTCGGGAGTTGCATGGCTCGGCGACGGATTTTTTTACAGCCGCTACGATGCGCCGGAGAAAGGTAAAGAGCTGTCGTCCAAGAACGTCAATCACAAAGTGTACTTCCATAAGATCGGTACGCCGCAATCCGCCGACGAGCTCATTTACGAGGACAGCGCAAATCCCGAGCGTTTTAACTTCGTCAGTACAACTGAGGACCAGCGATTTGCTTTTCTTTCCATCTCGGAGCGCGGCAAGGGAACACAAGGCAATTCCCTCTTCTATCGCGATCTCAGCAAAGGTGAAAAGACTTTTCAGCCGATCATTCCCGACATCGGTGACGACACATACGGGGTGATCGACAACATCGGAGACAAACTTCTCGTCCGGACAAACAAGAACGCGCCGAATGGCAGGATTGTGCTCATTGATCCCGGGAACCGTGACGAAAAGAACTGGAAAACCATACTTCCCGAAAAATCCGAACCGCTTCAGGGAGTAAGCTCTGCCGGCGGAAAGCTGTTCGTCACATACCTGAAAGATGTCTCTTCACGAGTCTACGTATACAGCTTGAGTGGAAAGCTCGAATACGAAGTGAAGCTGCCTGCTCTCGGAGTGGCCGGCGGATTTGGCGGTGAACGGGATGAGAAAATTGTCTTCTATTCGTTTACCTCCTTCACGTTCCCCCCGACGATCTATAAATACGACATCGTCAGCAAGAAGAGCTCGGTATTCCGGTCACCAGAGATCGCCAACTTCAATCCAGCGAGCTACGAAACGAAGCAGGCATTCTACAAGAGCAAGGATGGCACGAAGATCCCGATGTTCCTGGTCTACAAAAAGGGGCTTGTGTTGAACGGGAAGAATCCAGCGTTGCTCCACGGATACGGTGGATTCAATATCTCGACGACGCCCGGTTTCAGCCCCTTGCGGCTCGCTCTTCTTGAGCAGGGGTTTGTCTATGTATCGGCAAACATGCGCGGAGGCGGTGAATATGGCGAGAAGTGGCACGAAGCCGGCACAAAGCTCAAGAAACAGAATGTGTTTGACGACTTCATCGCAGCGGCTGAATACCTGATTGCGAACAAGTACACGTCGCCCTCATTGCTTGCCATTCAGGGCGGATCGAACGGCGGACTGTTGGTGGGCACCGTCATCAACCAGCGTCCCGATCTTTTCCGCGTGGCGCTGCCTGCCGTCGGCGTAATGGATATGCTCCGGTTCCACAAATTCACGATCGGGTGGAACTGGATTCCGGACTACGGTTCGAGCGACAATGAGGAGGAGTTCAAGGCTCTCTACAAGTACTCCCCGCTTCACAACATCAAAGAAGGCGCGAATTACCCCGCCACGCTCATCACGACCGCCGATCATGACGATCGCGTCGTGCCGGCGCATTCATTCAAGTATGCTGCGACGTTACAGGAGAAGTACAGCGGGAAGAATCCTGTCCTGATCAGAATTCAAACCCGGTCGGGACACGGGGCCAGCAGCACGACGAAGGCATTGGAAGAGGCTGCGGATGCGTATTCGTTTGTGTTTTATAATCTGGGATTGACAGCGAAATACTAGGGGAGTCTTGAACTCAGAGACTAGAATTTGAATTCTGTGTGAGCATATCTTATAATAGCATTGATATCTGCAATGCTCCTGTGACAAAAACAATACAACAAGGATTCTGGGGATTAACGGACAGAAATTCCCAGAAAATCTCATGGAAAGAAGAATAATCTCAATTGGGTATGAAATACCGGGATCCTCCGATTCCACCTACGACTATGCAAGTGATCAGTCCTTGCTGGATGCCGATATCGTGATCTTTGAACCTGATGAGTTTGACTCTGACTCTGAAAAACCCTCCTATGATGAGTCCTATTCATTTGAATTAAAAGAAAACACTCGACACTGGCGTACTGAGTTATCGACTGCTCTTGAGTATGGCAAAACAGTCTTTGTGGTCGTTAGGAAGTACCGACTTGCGAAAGTACATACGGGAAAACAAGAACTCAAAGGTTCAAAAGTCATAAACTATGTTGAAGATTACAGTAATTACGCCTTTTTGCCGATAGAAGTGCCTCCAATAATTGCGCGAGGTGGTTCTGAAATCGTGTACACGGGTCATCCGGCGTTTGCTAATTTCTGGAAGGATTTCAACGGGTACCTGAAATATGAATCTTATTTTGATGGGAAAATCAAGACTCCTGTTTTTGTCACCAAAACAGGCGAGCGGACGATCGGCGGAGTCTTCAAAGTCGGCAAAGGTAATCTTGTCTTCATTCCGCCAATAGAGTATGACGAAGAGAAGTTTACAAAACACGACACAAAGAATAATAAGGTTTTTTGGACAAAGGAAGCAGTTGCATTCGGAAACAAACTTGTTAATTCTCTTTTTGAAATCGATAAGGTGCTGAGATCCGATTCACAAAAAACACCTCCTCCGAATTGGATTCAAGAAGCGGCTTACTCTTCCGAAGAAGAGTTTCAAATCATCTCCAATATCGAAACTCTATCTAAGCAGTTAGAAAATCTTGGTGGAAAAAAGAACGCGTTGTTATCCGATCTTGAAAAGGTCAGACAATCAAAGGACTTGCTTTTTGAGACAGGTAAAAGGTTGGAAAATGCTGTCACTAATGCATTAAGGATATTGGGATACTCAGCAGAAAACTATAACGATGGAAATCTCGAGTTAGACCAAGTTATTTTATCTCCGGAAGGGGATCGATTTATCGGCGAATGTGAGGGCAAAGATACCTCCGCCGTAAACATAGATAAGTTTCGGCAGCTTGAGGAGAATATACAATCTGATTTACAGCGGCCAGAGGTCAAGAAACCGGCAATAGGAATACTCTTTGGAAATGGATTTCGATTAACAAAACCACAGGAAAGGAATGAGCAGTTTACTGCGAAATGTCTGACAAGTGCAAAGCGGGGAACCGTTCTGGTGAGGACAATGGATATGTACCCGTTATTTCAATATTTGAAGAAGAACAAGGATGAAGACTTTGCCAAAGAGTGTCGCAGAGCAATTCTCACCAGTGTCGGAGGTGTTGTTAGCTTTCCAGCTATACCTAAGGTGTGAACTAAGAAGTAAAATCCCGATATCTGAGGGACTGTATTGGTTCAACAAGTCGGCTAATCGTGTAGTTGTCAACTTCCCCCCGTCTCACTCCACTTTCTCTGGTAGAGAACCGATTTCTCTTAGGAGTCATTCGGAGAAGTCGGTCTTCTTTGTGATTACACATACTGCCCCGCCACCCAGCCTGAAGACCAGGCCCACTGAAAATTGTATCCGCCCAGCCAGCCGGTGACATCCACACACTCACCCACAAAATAAAGGCCCGGCACAGTACGCGCCTCCATGGTTTTGGAGGACAAATCGTCAGTATCGACGCCACCCATCGTTACCTCCGCCTTTCCAAATCCTTCTGTGCCGCTTGGCCGGATGGTCCAGTGATGCAGGCCGTAAGCAATCTCCTCGAGATCCTTGCGCGAATACCGGTTCGCCGGCTTCGATCCGCCGAGGGAAGCGCACCACTCCACCGCGAATCGGCGGGGTAGTTTCTGATCGAGAATAGACGCCAGTTCTTTTGCCGACGAGTGATGTTCAAAAAGAAGGTCGGCCTCGCTTTGATCGGGCAGAAGGTCAACGACAAGTGCATCTCCCTCTTTCCAGTACGACGAAGCCTGAAGCACGCCCGGGCCGCTCAGTCCTCGATGAGTAAAGAGGATATTCTCCC
>DOWV01000099.1:0-3264 GCA_003519375.1 Bacteroidota bacterium | reverse complement strand
TCAGCGGGACAAGACCCGGCGTGAGCTGAGTGACCCGAAGACCAAATTGGCGGGCGAGTGAAAACGCGAAGTTCGAGGCACCGATCTGAGGAACTGAAAGACCGCCGGTCGCGACAACAAGAGTCTGACATCCCAACGCTTCGTGAGACGTTGAGAGCTGAAAATATTCATCCCTCTTGACTTCCCTCACCTCACAGGCCAGTTCAATTCCGACACCCGCGGCACTGCATTCCTTCTCCAGCATCGCCACGATCTGCTGCGAGCTCCCATCACAAAAGAGCTGACCGAGTTTCTTCTCGTGATGAGCAATGCCATGTTTTTCGACAAGGGCGATGAAGTCGGCCGGCGTGTACCGGGCGAGAGCTGATTTACAGAAATGGGGATTCTTGGAGAGGAAGTTTGCCGCGCTGAGGTTGAGATTTGTGAAATTGCATCTTCCGCCGCCGGAAATGAGGATTTTCTCGCCGAGTTTCTGATTGTGTTCCAGAACCAGAACGGATCTTCCGCGTTTGCCGGCCTCGATGGCACACATTAATCCGGCGGCTCCGCCGCCGATGATTATGACGTCAAAAACTTTCAGAGGATAACTCCAGGGGTTTTGGTTAAGAGCACGCGTAATAGAACACAGAAGACACAGATGCTACAGATTTTCACAGAGATTTTTTGAGTTTGGTTGATCTGTGTACATCTGTGTGCTATTACCGGCGAACAATCGCTTTCGCGATAGAACACCCCGACAGAGTCGCGGCCCCGCGAGCGGGGCGGGCAAGCGGAACACACGAATGATACAGATTTTCAAAAAAGTTCTGTATCTGTGGGAATCAGTAGCATCTGTGCACATCTGTGTGCTATTACCGGCGAACAATCGCTTTTCAATTGAATATCAGTTAAAATCGGTTGGCCTTCAACCGGCGATTGCATACCTTTGATGTATGAAGTAGCATTCCTTCATTCCTATGGCCGGCATCGTCACCATCATCAATCACGCATCCGTGTTGATTCAGCTCGATGGAGTCAGCATTCTCACCGATCCAATTTATTCGAGGACGGTTTCATTCCTGTTTCCCCGCCTCCAACGGCCCGGGATCGCCTTCGAAGACCTCCCGCCTCTGGACGTTGTGCTCGTTTCGCACAGCGACTATGACCACCTGAACCTGAAGACCCTCAGGCGCCTGAGTCGACGAAATATCGCACCGATTGTTTTACCTATCGGTCTCGGAACATATGCGCGTTCGGCAGGATTCGCAGATGTCGTGGAGGTCTCCGCCTGGCAGACGGTCGAGCGAGGGAGTTTGAAGGTCACATGCGTCCCTGCAAAGCATCTGAGCAAGAGGCGGCCGGGAGATCCAGCCTCCAGATCTTGTGTTGGATACGTTGTTCAAGCCGGTTCTCACACCGTTTATTTTGCCGGCGATACGGCATATGATGATTTCTTCTCTGAAATCGGCACGCGTTTCTCTATCGACGTTGCGCTGCTGCCGATCGGAGCCTACAAACCGGAACGATGGTTCAAGAACCTCCATCTCCATCCCGCCACCGCCCTCCAGGCTTTTTTCGACCTGAAGGCGCGACACCTCGTCCCGATGCACTGGGGAACATTCTGGATCAGTGATGAACCGATGGCAGAGCCGCCACGCTTGCTTCTTGCTGAAGCCGAGAGGCGCGGATGCGCTGGGGCGGTGCATGTGCTTAGGAATGGGGAGGCGCTCAGGTTTTAGCCGAGGCATTTTTGAGGGAATCCTTCGTAAATCGGTGTTCAATATTCTTGATTCGATATTCCCCCAGAAAATATCGAATATCGAATTCAGAATAATGAAGTTGTTGGTTACTTGAGGTTGAATCTCTTTGGAGGTACCTTACAGTTGAAGGCATATGATGACCTACACAGCAGTCACAGAGGGAATCCGCATTTCTGTCCGGCCGGTGTTCATGGACGGGCAGTCCGACGCCTTGCAGCGCAAGTTTGTCTTCGCGTATTTTATTCGGATCGAGAACCACACTCCACGGAGCGTGCAGCTTCTGCGCCGCCATTGGTTTATCAGTCATTCGAGCGGCCGGATGGAAGAAGTTGAAGGCGAAGGAGTCGTTGGAAAGCAGCCGGTGATCCAGCCGAGCGGCCATCATGAGTACAACAGCTTCTGCATCCTGGAAACCATGGAAGGAACCATGGAGGGAACCTACCTGATGCAGCGTGAAACCGGCGAGCTGTTTCGTGTCACAATTCCGAAGTTTACGCTCAGGGCTATGAGCAATTAGAGACACAGTCGAAAATATGTAATTCGCCACGAAGTCACCCCGCCCACCTGACGGCAGTCGGGCGGGAAAGACACGAAGAAAATCACATTAAACTTCCTCCGTTCAAAAATCTTCGTGACTTCGTGTCTTAGTGGCATAGATTCTCGAATGAACTTCCAAGATCGTCTGCCCTTACCAATCCCCAATCAGACTTCCGCCAAGCCCTCACGATGACCCTCTTCTTCCAGGAATACGGAACCGGTCATCCCCTCATTATCCTCCACGGGCTTCTGGGTTCGCTCGACAACTGGCATACACTGAGCTCTGCATTCGGCAAGAAATTCAGAGTCATTGCAGTGGACCAGCGCAACCACGGGCGGTCGCCGCATTCCGATGAAATGACATACGGGGCAATGGCTTCGGATCTCCTCGAGCTGTTCGACCGGCTGGCTCTTTCTTCCGCTTATGTGCTTGGTCATTCAATGGGAGGCAAAACAGCAATGCAGTTTGCGCTCGATCATCCGGAGCGAGTCAACAAGCTCATTGTCGTCGACATAGCTCCACGCGAATATCCACCGCTGCACGACGGGATTTTCGATGCGCTGAACTCCGTTGACCTGCCCTCCATGCAGTCACGTCAACAAGCCGACCAAGCTCTCGCCGCTCGAATACCAGACACCGCTGTGCGTCAGTTTCTGATGAAAAACCTCTCCCGGGACGCATTGGGAGGATTCCGGTGGAAGGCAAATGTACCGGTGCTGCGGAAGAATTACGCACAACTTGCCCGGGCGATCGATTCTGACAATCCATTTGTCGGACCGGCGTTGTTTGTGCAAAGTACACGTTCCACCTATGTGCGTGAATCGGATAGCGGAGATATCCACCGTCTCTTCCCGAAGGCTCAAATCTCCAGCGTCGATGCGGGTCATTGGATTCACGCTGAGGCACCGGAGCGTTTTTCTGAGCTTGTTCTCGATTTTCTCACTTCCAGCCAGCGGGAGGATACAGGAGAGTTCTGATTTCTTGCCA
>DOWV01000236.1:10758-17137 GCA_003519375.1 Bacteroidota bacterium | reverse complement strand
AAGGGACGATTGTCACTCCCGAATGTCTTCATCGGGAGTCCAGACCGAAGCGCGACGTAAGCCCTGAGCCCAACTCGCGAATCTGGACTCCTCACAAACCAACTCCAATAAAAAACCTCCCGTGCGTTCCCCCAAGAATTACTTTGTGTACATCCTGGCGAGCAAGCGAAATGGCACACTCTACGTCGGCATGACAAACGACATTGACCGCAGGATTCATGAGCACAAGAATGATTTGAACGAGGGATTCACCAAGCGGTATCAGGTTCACAACCTCGTGTGGTATGAAGTCCACGACGACGTCCTTCAGGCGATTCGCAGAGAGAAACAGTTGAAGAAGTGGATGCGACCTTGGAAGCTCGAACTGATCGAGAAGCACAATCCGAAATGGATCGATCTCGTAGACGAAGATGGGTTTGTACTTTCATTACCGCGAGAGTGACGAAAGGATTATGTCACTCCCGGGGGCCTTCATCAGAAGTCGAGAAAGAAGAGCGACGTAACCTGTGGCCCGGAGAATTCTTGTTCTGGACACCCACTAAAAACGTGTGGGTGTGACAAGAAACGGATCTCGCCCCGCTGAGGATGCGAGGGCGTGCAATCCATTAGTGTTGATGCAGCGCAGCCTCTTTAGTTTCACTTCCGTGGACATCCGTTCGCGGTAGTGTCGACTGATGCAGCCGCTCGACATAGTGAATGAACTTCACATAGCTTCCCACATATTGTCTCCCGGCCTCAACATCTTCCTGCTTGTACTGTTTCTTTCCGTTCACATCCGCAAAGAGGGCTTCCACATTCTTGTGCATGGCCGCGTTCAGTTCACCGACCAGCTCACGCGCAGAACCGCTCTCGACCGCCTTGTCTGCCAGCTCGATTCCCGGCTCGACTGCCTCGGTGGCTGATTTCAGTCCCGTATAGGCCACTCCCTCACCGGCCCGGTGGATCCGCACCAGCGTTTCGAAGAAGTACATATCTGCAAGCTCACGCGCGCTCTCGCTCAGCTTGCGAACGGCGACGGTCTTGTTGAACGCATCTCTGATTTCGCGCTCGTCCTTCTTCTGAATCCATACCATTACCAGGTTCACATTGCCCGTTGCGAGAGCTTTCTTCGCAGCCAGGACGACCGGGCCGTTCATCGTGTCGCAGTGAGCAAGAGCCGTGCCCGGCGACAACAGAATAAGTGCGAACGTAAGTACCATTCCCGTGAAGAGCTTTTTCATGTTGCACCTCTGAAGTTGAAAACGGAGTGCATGATCTCGAATATCGGAGAATTTAGTCTGATTATCATATTCAACGCACCGCCGCCCGATAAGGTTCCGGGCAGATTTGGGTGAAATCAGGAATGGTTCTCACAATGGTGGGAAAAAGAGTAGAGGAAATGCGTAGAATAAGAAGAGACGACCCTGATGCTACTGATTTTTACAGTCCTTCGACTCCGTGCCGATAAAAAGCATCGGCACTCCGCTCAGGATGCTATGCATTGTTTTGAGGAAGAAAAGAATATGATGATTCAGGGATTAGCACACAGATGAACACTGATGCTACTGTTTTACACAGATGACAATTCTTTCACATAAAAATCTTATCTGTGGACGTCACGTAGCATCTGTGTATTCAGTGTGCTAATCACAGCTTCTCGCCGGTCTTTTGCTTTTCACGGGTTCAACCAGTACGTCATCTTCACCATAAACACGTTGTCCGCGCTTCCGCTGAAGAGATGTCCGAAATCGCGCCCGAACCTGAACTCGCCGGGATCCAGCTCGTTCGTGCGATTCTGGGTCCAGACAAAATAGAGCGTGGAGCCCGGATTGTATTCCCATCGAAGCACTGCGTTGCCCCTCAGCGATTTGTAATTGAAATCAGGATTGCCGAACGTGAACGCCGGAGCGGCTCCCGGTCCGTCGGGGTCAACGGAGTAGCTTCCTCCCGCATGTTCGATCGTCGAACCGTTCTCCCCGTACATGTTGAATCTGTAACTCCCCGGCTCTGCGAACTCTTTGAATCCGGAGTACTTCCCCACGGAAATGAGGGGCTGGAGGAAAAGCTGCAGGCTCAGCTTCGGCGTGAATGTCCAGTCGACCCTGATATCGGCTCCGAACTCCTTCTGGCCGATCGTGGAGAAAACGTACCTGGTTCCGTAGGTCCGCGTCGCCAGGGGATCGGCCACCCGCGTCACCCATTGTGCCGTTGTGTAATTGAGATCGTAGTATGGCATCAGGCTGATGTTCACGCCGCTGCCGGGTTTCCATTCGATGCCGGCATTGGTGGTGGTGCGGTGCCTGCCGATCTTGCGCGCTCCAAAGTATCCGGCATTGAAAACGACCTCCCGGCGTGAGTCCGTCGAAACATTGATGCCTCCGTTCCACCCTTCGTACAGCGACGCCATGAGCGGTCCGCCACGCGTGACGGTGTTGTCCAGCTGCGGGGGAAGATACGAGGCATTGAAACTGATGCCCCAGTAGTTCATCAGTTGAGCGTCCATGAAGAGGAAATACCCGTCACCGATGTTGTTACCCCCGTAGTCGAAACTCCTGAAGGTCACCACATCGAAACCTTTTCGCCGGAAGAGGCCATCAGGTTCATACCACTGGTAGCCTACCCCCAGATGCCCATTGATGACATTCGTCAGGAACAGAAATCCAAGATCGTTTGAGTCGTAGCCCGGTGAAATCAGGCCCACCGCAGAGCGAACCTTCCAGTTCCCTTTCTGCTTGTTGAGGACAATTCGTCCGGCATAACCGGACATGGAAGTTGCCGCGCTGTCAACTCCAAGGAACGTCACGTCAGGCTCCTGGTAGTAGTGCAGAGGCGACTGCTGGAGATCGAGCAAACGGGTTCGGGATCCCTCGATGCGCGAGGTCGCGACCCAACCCGAGACAACCCATTCCCGGTCCGCGTCAAGATTGGTCCATCCATCCGCTCCGAGGGCGAACGATCTTCTATTGTAACTGCCCTCAAGATAGGGCGAGCTCAGATCACGCAATGCCGCTGTGCCTATGACGCCCAACCCCTGCGCTCCCTCGGCAGACTCCCAGAGGCTTCTGACGACATTGTACGATGTGAACGGTTCCACGACGTCGTTGAATCGGCTACCGGTGCCGTCATCGATTTCCGCCTGCTCGCGGGAAGTGAATGCATGAAGGCTCCCGATAGACCATCGCTCCGTGATTTTCCCGGTGAGCTTGGCGGCACCAACGATTGTCGTTTTATCCGGAATGTCTGCGAATCCCGGGTGCTGGGGGGAGCCCTGGGGAGGCCTCCCGACGCGGCGGCTGTAGAAGAAACTCGGATCGCCCCAGTTGAATCCCCAGTTGCTGTTCAACCCGCCCCCGCCAAACCTTAGAAAGCCCGAACCTTCGATGAAAAACGGCCGCTTCTCATCGAAGAACGTTTCATACTGTGTGAGGTTCACCACCGCCGGATCGACTTCGACCTGGCCGAAGTCCGGATTGATTGTTCCGTTCAGGGTCATGTTGCTCCCGAGCCCGATCTTAAAGTCCGCTCCGACGTTCGCACTCGTCTTCCTGCCGTTGTTGAACGGGTCGCCGGGGCGGTAGTTGTTCGTGAAGAGGCTGCTCGATACGATATACGGAAGGATCTCGAGCCGGGCGGGAGGATGAATATCGCGAATACCCTTCAGGTCGCCGTACCGGGAAACACCGCCGCTTTCTTTTTTGGGCACCATGACATAATAGCTTTCTTCGTTCCGCCGGTTGATCTTCCGCAGGAAATTGATTCCCCAGGTATGTTCCTTCAGATCGGGGAAGCGAAGCTGGGAATACGGAATCCGCATCTCGGCCGTCCACCCCTTGTCGTCGATGGTTGTCGCATACTCCCACACGCCATCCCACGTATCGTCGCTTTGCTCGTCGTTATAGTTCGCGCCGTCCTGAATCGAGCCGCCCGGATTGACGCCAAAGTAGAAGCCGCTTCGCCTGTCGTGGTACGAATCGACAGCCGCGAAGAACCAATCGGAACTGAGTTCCGCGTCCCGCCTTCCGATGCGGGAGACGATGGAGTCGGGGGATGTATCGTACATGCGGGCCGCGATATAGAGCGCCGCGTCGTCGTACGCGACCCACACCTCTGTCTTCTGCGAAGGACGCGCGCCTTCATCGGGATCACGCTGCGTGAAGTCGGTGATTCCGGGTCCCTGCCATTCCGCTTCGGAGAGTTTCCCGTCGACCACGATCGGGTTTGCCACACGGATGGCCTCCATCGTCGGCCGCTGCCGGGTCGTGTCTGGCAGAAGGGTTGGCATCGAAACCAGCGCAGTTGTACAGAAGAGAGAGATGAGGGGAAGAAGAACGGCTATCTCAGTCCTTCGATTCACATGATCCTCCATGAGCGATTGCGAGCATGGCAATATCGTGGTAAAGTCCGATCTGGGGATCGGACGCTACTGGTGCATTGCGAAAACCAGGGGAATCGATTCGGGAGGACGGGATGCTGCATCCTGATCCCTGCCTGGAAGCTCTCCTGCATCAGCAGCATCTCAATTCTTACGCTCTACGACAAAACAAACCGCAGGTTTCAAAAGGTCCCTCTCACACGAAGCCGCCCGAACCCGGCGATTTCTCCTGAAAAGACAGGAAATCGGGGGGGGGGCGCGGAACCTTTTCCCCCCGGGTGAGGTTGTGGAATAAACAGGTACGGCGCTACGCTTCTTCGACCTGACTACTTTCACGCGGGAACAACCAAGTGTCATGAGAACAGTTTTCCCATACTCCTTCTGGTCCCCTTCGCTGAGCACTCCATGCTCGTGTAGTCGGCCTGCTGTTTGTTCAAGGCAGGCATCCCACTGTTGATCTACTGAAATTCGTTTTTCCACTTAGTTCTCACCCATGTCCGGTGGCGGGCTTCTGCCCTCCCATCGACGGGTTACATGATTATTTCCATGGCTGAACCAATTCAACATATTCCAAACGTGTCGATGCTGGTGCGGGTCGGCGGAACTCCCCTCCTCAGGCTTGCACAGTGTGTGCAGAATCCGAAGGTGCGCCTCTACGCAAAGGCCGAGTGGTACAATCCGGGAGGATCGGTGAAAGACAGGCCGGCGCTGAATATGATTCAGGAGGGGGAACGATCGGGAAAGCTGACGAGGGGGAAGACGTTGATCGATGCTACGAGCGGAAACACGGGCATCGCTTATGCAATGTTTGGCGCGGCGCTCGGCTATGAGGTTGAGCTCGTCATACCGGCGAATGTCGGACCGGAGCGAAAACGGATCATCGAGGCCTACGGTGCAAGCGTCCGGGAGTCCGATCCCCTGGAGGGGACCGATGGAGCCCGCGGGCTTGTGCAATCGCTCGTTGCACGGAAGCCGGAAAAGTACTTTTACCCGGATCAATACAACAACCCGGCGAACTGGCAGGCGCATTTCCAGACGACGGGCGAGGAGATACTGCACCAGACCAAAGGCGCCGTTACGCATTTCGTGTGCGGGCTCGGAACGACAGGGACGTTCGTGGGAACGTCACGGCGGCTGAAGCAGGCCAACGCGGCTGTTCAATCGATTGCTGTGCAGCCCGACGGGCCGTTCCACGGTCTCGAAGGGCTGAAACATATCCCGTCCTCCTGGATTCCGGGCATCTACGATCCGACTCTCGTCGATGGCGTGGAAGAAGTTGCGACGGAGGAGGCGTATGCGATGGTCAAACGGCTGGCACGCGAGGAAGGACTCCTCGTCGGGATTTCCTCAGGGGCAGCGACGGTCGCTGCCGTCAGGATTGCAGAGAGGCTTGAAGCTGGGATGGTGGTCACGATCTTCCCGGACAACGGGACCAAATATCTTAACGAACTCTTCTGGGAGAAATAGCTCATCGTGCTGATACTCGCCGATCATCTCGTTCAACGGATAAGGGTGCACGCCCGGCGGGTGTATCCCGATGAGTGCTGCGGCTTTCTGTTCGGGTCGTCGGAAGGCGAAATCAAGCACGTCACGAGACTTCACGAACTGGCCAACGCACGCGGCAGGAACCGTTCGCGCCGTTATCTCATCACGCCCGAAACATTCAGTCAGGCGGAACAATGGGCGCAGGGAATGTCCCTGGAGATACTCGGCCTCTATCATTCTCACCCGGACCACCCCTCCCGTCCGTCGCAGTTCGATCTGGACCATTCCCTCCCCTGGTGGTCCTATGTGATCATATCGGTGGATCGAGGCAACCCTGCGGCACTCTCATCATGGGTTTTAAAAGACGACCGTACGGAGTTCAATGAAGAGAGTATTGAGAACGCGAATGTGAAGGATGGAACGATGGAGGTGCGGAGTGATGGAATGGCGGAATGATGGAATCTACCAACCGAGCCTGACAAAAAAACAGCTCGCATCCTGAGCGAAGGTCGTTCCGACGAAGTCGGGACGACCGAAGTCGAA
>DOWV01000236.1:9982-10500 GCA_003519375.1 Bacteroidota bacterium | reverse complement strand
ACTCAATTATATAGGTGCAATCATGGCAACCAAAGTTCTCATCCCCACACCTCTTCGGGCGTTTACCGATCGGAAAGATACGGTAATGCTTGAGGGGAAGACTGTCGGCGAGCTGCTGGGGCGGCTGACGGCTCAGCACGCTCAGCTGAAGAAACATCTGTACACGGATGAAGGGAAACTGCGGAACTTCGTCAATGTGTACGTTAACCATGAAGACATCCGGTATCTGAAGAAAGAAGATACACCGGTATCTGATCACGACATTGTCAGCATCATCCCGTCCATCGCCGGCGGAGGGGAGCCGGCATGAGCGATTCGTCTGAAGCATCCAATGCAGGTCAGGTTGAATTGAGCCGCAGTGAAATCAAGCGGTACGGCCGGCACCTGTTGATGCCGGAAGTGGGGCTTGACGGGCAGAAGAAGTTGAAAACGTCGAGCGTTCTGTTGATAGGAGCGGGAGGCCTTGGATCTCCCGCGGCATTGTATCTGGCCGCTGCAGGAGTCGGGAAGCTCGGTGT
>DOWV01000236.1:7804-9718 GCA_003519375.1 Bacteroidota bacterium | reverse complement strand
GATATCGTGGTGGATGGAACGGACAATTTTCCCACGAGATACCTGGTGAATGATGCGTGCGTCCTGCTCCATAAGCCGAACGTGTACGGCAGCATTTTCCGGTTTGAAGGCCAGGCATCTGTTTTCTTCGCGGACAAAGGGCCGTGCTACCGGTGCCTGTATTCCGAGCCGCCTCCGGCGGGGCTGGTCCCAAGTTGCGCCGAGGGGGGAGTGTTCGGCGTTCTCCCGGGCATCGTCGGCACGATGCAGGCGCTCGAAACGCTCAAGCTCCTGCTCGGGATCGGGGATCCGCTGATCGGCCGGCTGCTGCTGTTCGACGGACTGAAAATGGAATTCAGAGAACTGGCGCTGCGGAAGAATCCGGCTTGCCCCGTGTGCGGTGTGAATCCGACCATCCGGGAGCTCATCGACTACGAAGCCTTCTGCGGCCTGTCGCCGGGCTCACCCAGCGGCGGCAGCACGGAGCTGGAGATCACCGTCACGGAACTGAAAGCGAGGCTCGACCGGAAGGACGAGCTCGTGCTGCTCGATGTCCGGGAGCCTCACGAATACGAAATAGCGAACCTGGGGGGCAAACTCATCCCCCTGAACGACCTCGCGAAGAGGGTGCATGAGCTCGATTCTTCAAACGAGATTGTCGTGTACTGTGCCAGTGGAATACGAAGCGCGAAGGCCGTCAGGTTTCTCACGGAGGTCGGATTCAAGAAAGTGAAGAACCTGAAAGGAGGTATTGCCGCCTGGGCAGAGCAGATCGATCAATCGATGGCGAGCTATTGATACGTTTGGCAGTGTCAGAAAAAAAGATTCGCCACTCCCGCATCTATTTTAATCCTTAAACAGAGCGGGATGCCGTAAAGCGGCATCAGACACAAAGTCACAAAGTGACCTTTTGAAATGACTTTTTTTTGGAATCCGATCTGGCAACTCAATTCCTTCGTGTCTTAGTGCCTTTGTGGCAGGGGAAGTGGTTTATCCGTACAAACCGAGGTCTGGCATCTTGATGCAGCTCGGCAACGGCAACAATTTTACGTGCTGAGGAGGAGAGAATCATGGGAACGACCAACTATGCTTACCCTGAAGTCCTGGTCACGACCGACTGGGCGCTGGAGCACCTTCATGACCGGATTGTCCGGTTCGTCGAGGTTGACGTTGATACAAAACAGTTTGAGAAGGGACACCTCGAAGGGGCGATCGGCTGGAACTGGCAGACGCAGCTTCAGGACCAGGTGCGGCGCGACATTCTCGGCAAGGAACAACTCGGAAGTTTTCTGGGCGATGCAGGCGTCACCCCTGCCACGACGATCATTCTCTACGGCGACAACAACAATTGGTTCGCGGCATACGCCTTTTGGCTCCTGAAGTACTACGGACACAACGACGTCAGGCTCATCAACGGGGGGCGCAAGAAATGGGCGGCGGAGGGAAAGCCGTTGACAGACTATTACCCCCTATACCCGAAGTCGGTCTACAAAATACTCTCTGTCAATGCGGATCTCCGGGTTACGAGAGATTATGTCCTGAACCGGTTGAAAGCCGCCGGGAGCGGGCTTGTCGATGTCCGGTCACCCGACGAGTATACGGGCATGATTATCGCACCCCTCGGCATGTCCGAGACCGCCCAGCGCGGCGGCCACATACCCGGGGCGAAAAATATTCCCTGGTCGCAGGCGGTCAACGAGAACGGGACATTCAAATCGGCTGAGGAGCTACAGGCACTCTACGACGGCAAGGGAATTACTCACGACTTCGACGTGGTTGTAACCTACTGCCGCATCGGGGAGCGATCATCGCACTCGTGGTTCGTGCTCAAGTATCTCCTGGGGTACCCCGATGTCAGAAACTACGACGGGTCGTGGACGGAGTGGGGGAATTTGATCGGGGCACCAATCGAGAGGCAGGAATAGAGCTATCAGC
>DOWV01000236.1:3429-7686 GCA_003519375.1 Bacteroidota bacterium | reverse complement strand
TCAGCATTCAGCTGGAGTTTCGAGTTTTCCGCCAAAGGCGCCGTGCCTGCCGGCAGGCAGGGATCCGCCTATGGCGGAAAGGTTCCAAGTCTCAAGTTGGGTAATTCAGGATTGAAGATTGAACGTCGAACTTTAGACTTGAGACTCGAAACTTGAAACTCAACACCCGGAGTTATTTTTGCGCAATACCCAGCGACCGCGCGATTCCCATCTCCATCCCTCTCAGCTCGGCGAGTCCTCTCATTCTGCCGAACAGCGAATAGCCCGGATACACTTTCTCCCGCTGCCGGTCAGCCAGCATGAGATGGCCGTGATCGGGACGCATCGGCATCCGCATGTCTGTTCTTCCCTCTTCGCCGCGCCGCTTCTGTTCCAGGAGCAGGGTTCTGATCACTCCGTACATATCGACATCGCCCTCCAGATGATTGTCTTCCACAAAATCGCCCTGAGGATCTTTTGTGACATTCCGCAAATGGATGAAGTTGATTCTTGGAGCGAAGAGTTTCGTGAGTTCCTGCAGGTCGTTCTTCATTCCGGCCCCGAAGGAACCGGTGCACAAGGTTATGCCGTTGGACGGTGAATCGCGGACTGCGAGTATCTTCTCGATGTCTGTCCGGTCGCTGACAATTCTCGGAAGGCCCAGCAGCGGAAACGGCGGATCGTCCGGATGTATCGCGAGCCGCACGCCTGATTCTTCCGCCACCGGTACAATTTCCTTGAGGAAGAGAGCAAGGTTGCGCCTGAGATCCTCGCTTCCAATCTTCTCGTACTTCTTGAGTGCGTTTTTCAATTGGTCAAGCGTATACGCCTCGCCCGAGCCGGGGAATCCAAGCAGCACCGTCTCAACGAGTTTGTTGCGCTGGATGTGGGTCAGTTTTTCGAAATACTCCCCGGCGCTCTTCAATACCTCTTTACGATAATCCGCCTCGGCACCTTCCCGTCGTAGAATGAAAAGATCGAAAGCGGCGAAGACATTCAACTCAAACTTCGACGTTATCGATCCGTCTTTAAAAACGACCCCGAGATCGGTGCGCGACCAATCCAGAACCGGCATGAAGTTGTAGCACACGGTGTCGACTCCGCACCGGCCGAGATTCCTGATCGATGCCTTGTAGTTTTCGATGAGCTGCGGGCGATCAGGGCTGTTCGTCTTGATCCCTTCATGAACCGGCAGGCTCTCGGCAACCGACCATCGGAGGCCCGCCGACTCGATTTGCTGTTTCCTTTCAAGGGCTTCCTCATAGCTCCACACCTCACCGGAAGGAATGTGGTGGAGCGCCGTCACGATCCCGGTTGCCCCGGTTTGCTTCACTTCTTCGAGCCTGATCGGATCGTGGGGACCGAACCACCTCCAGGTCTGTTCCATCGGCATAACGTCATTTTCCTTTTGAACTGAATTGAACTTCGAAAAACAGCCCGCGGCGTCGCCCAAAGGGGTCGCGAGACCGTCGAGAGGGTCTCCTCACACTAAAGGTGATCGAACAACCCAAGCGCCCCTACTCTTTGTCTGCGTGGAACTTATGACGCTGTCAAGAATAGGAAGCACCTGGAGGAAAATAGTGTTTTTTTCCTTGACTTATTGAAACGCGCTGACTATTATTGAAACGGTTCAATCATTATTTAACCCATTAAATAATCCCGAAGTTCCACCCTCTCCAATAACCGAAAATCAAGCATTGGGACTAAAGTCCCTTCTACTCTCTTTCGTTTGTTGATTCCACGATGGACCCGCTCTGTGGCGTGTGAATAGACAAAGCTCCTTCCGATGTTGTGCGGCTCGATGCAGCGGTTTCGAAGATCAGGGTGTGTGCTCGCAAGCCGTTCTGACTTCCGATCTTCCGGCTCCACCCGCATAAGATACTGCTCTGGACTCATATCATGATTGAAAAACCGCTCCAAAGCGAATCGTTGAGTCAGGAAGTCCTGCCGGCGTACAGAAATCCCTCACTCTCTGTCGAGGATCGATTGCTCGATCTGCTGGGTCGCATGGACATCGACGAGAAAATAGCGCAGATGATCTGTCTCTGGCGCCTCCCTCATACCGTCCTTTTTAATGGTGAAGGAAAACTCGACGAGGAAAGCATCCGCCAGAATCTCCGCAGCGGCATCGGGCAAATCGCGCGGATCAGCGACAGAGCCGGCGGACAGTCGCCTGAAGGAATGGCGGAGACGGCAAACGCGATTCAGAAATACCTCGCCACAGAGACCCGTCTCGGTATTCCGGCGATGTTCCACGAAGAGTGTCTTCACGGCCTCGTCGCCCGCGACGCGACCAGTTACCCTCAGCCGATAGGACTCGCCTCCACGTTCAACACAGACCTTATCGAGAAACTCTACTCCGCTGTCGCCGAGGATGCACGCGGGCGCGGCGCGCATCAGGCGCTGGGTCCGGTTGTGGATGTGGCGCGCGATCCGCGCTGGGGACGTGTCGAGGAAACATTCGGCGAAGATCCCTACCTCGTCAGCCGGATGGGTATTGCGGCAGTGCGCGGATTTCAGGGCGACGCCACGTTCAAGGACAAGAAGCGCATCATCGCGACGCTCAAACACTTCGCCGCCCACGGGCAGCCGGAGTCGGGGACCAATTGCGGACCGGGGAATTATTCAGAGCGCGTGTTGCGCGACGTCTTTCTCTATCCCTTCAAAGAAACGATCCAGAAGGCAAACGCTCTGAGCATCATGCCTTCGTACAACGAGATCGACGGCGTGCCGTCACATGCCAATGCCTGGCTTTTGCAGGATGTTTTGAGGAAAGAATGGGGTTTCCGCGGGATCGTCGTCTCCGACTACTTTGCCATCAGCGAGCTCAACGAACGGCAGGAAGCATCGAGCTTCAACCTCGCGAAGGACAAACTCGAGGCAGCTCTTCTCGCCTGCGAGGCCGGCGTCAATATCGAACTGCCTGATCCGGATTGCTATCCTCTCCTGTCGAACATGGTGCAGGACGGAACCGTCGACGAATCGGTCATCGACGACCTGATCTCTCCCCTTCTGCGGCTCAAGCTCCAGATGGGACTCTTCGAGGATCCGTACGTTCAATTCGATGCAGCCTGTCACGAGCGCAGAATCGAAAGCGGCAGGACCATCGCCCTGCAGGCAGCACGCGAGACGATGACACTGCTCAAGAATGACGGACATCTCCTCCCTCTCAATCTGAAAAAGGGAAGCACCATCGCCGTCATCGGCCCAAATGCCGACCGCACACTCCTCGGCGGTTACAGCGGAAAGCCCAGATACTTTACAACCGTTCTCGAGGGAATTTCAGCAAAGGCTGGCAAGGACGCTCACGTCATCTACAGCGAGGGATGCAAGCTTACGGTGGGCGGGTCCTGGGATCAGGATACTGTGACTCTTCCCGATCCGGAAGAGAACCGGAAACTGATCCGGGAAGCGGCAGAAGTGGCCGCCCGCGCGGACGTCGTCATCATGGCACTTGGCGGGAACGAACAAACATCACGCGAAGCATGGAGCAAGGTGCACCTCGGAGATCGTGCGAACCTGGATCTGTTCGGGATGCAGAACGACCTCGCCAGAGCTGTCGTGGAGACAGGCAAGCCCGTCGTCGTCCTCCTGTTCAATGGTCGACCCAGCTCGCTTAACTACGTAAACGACCACGTGCCGGCGATTCTCGAGTGCTGGTACCTAGGCCAGGAAACCGGAACCGCGGTGGCCGAGGTTCTTTTCGGGGAGTTCAATCCCTCCGGAAAGCTTCCCATTTCTTTTCCCCGCTCTGCCGGTCATCTGCCGGTATTTTATAATCACAAATCGACCGCACGAAGAGGCTACCTGTTCGACGATATTTCGGCCCTCTATCCTTTCGGATATGGGCTGAGTTACACCAACTTTTTGTACTCAAATTTGAAACTTGAACGAGCGCGCATCGGCAAATTCGAGTCGACCCGGGTGCTTGTCGACGTCAAGAACACAGGCACAAGAGCAGGTGCAGAGGTGGTCCAGATGTATATTCGGGACCTGATCAGCTCTGTCACGCGGCCGGTAAAGGAGCTCAGGGGCTTCAGGAAAATCTTCCTGAAACCGGGCGAAACAGCCACAGTTTCGCTGGATATCCTGCCCGAGCATCTGGCGTTTACTAACATTGATAAAGAGTATGTCGTTGAGGCGGGAGATTTCGCGATCATGGTGGGATGTTCATCCCGTGACCAGGATCTTATGAACACGATTCTCCATGTAGAGTAGAATTTGTCTCAAAACTTCCTTGGTGCCACTTTGCGGCCTTGGCGGTTAAAATATAACCGC
>DOWV01000236.1:1663-3315 GCA_003519375.1 Bacteroidota bacterium | reverse complement strand
GCAAAGGAAAGATTTCATAAAACCCTCATCCGACCGTTCTTGAGATAGCGTTTGGTCATTCAGAACGGTTGTCGCTCAGCCGGAGAGGCATAGTGGCGGAACCGGGAAGCGCCCGGTTTCCCTCCCAGCGAATCAACAACAATCTTGTGGGTGACACTTGGAGTCAACAACAGAACGACTCGGTGTACGGGAGAAAATCGGATACGGGTTTGGCGACGCGGCGGCCAATTTCGTGTTCCAGACGATGCTTGTGTTCCAACTCGGTTTTTACACCGACGTCTTCGGCATTACCGCCACCGCGGCCGGGACGCTCTTGCTGGTCGGGCGATTCTGGGACGCGATTTTTGATCCGGTGATGGGTGTGATTGCCGACCGCACCAACACGCGCTGGGGAAAATTCCGCCCCTGGGTTCTCTGGTCCGCCGTGCCGTTCGCTCTACTCTTCTTCCTTGCATTCACAACACCGGATTTCAGCGATACCGGCAAGCTCATCTACGCTTACATTACCTACATCCTGTTGATGACCGTTTACTCCGTGAACAATCTTCCCTATTCCGCCCTCAACGGAGTCATGACGGGTGATGTGAACGAACGGACGAGTCTCTCGTCGTACAGATTCTTCTTTGCGATGGCGGCAGCCTTTATCGTTCAGGGACTCACGTTACCGCTCGTCAGCAAGTTCGGGCAGGGGAATGCGGCCAAAGGGTGGTCATGGACCATCGGCCTGTTTGCTCTCCTCAGCATCGCCTTCTTTGTCATCACGTTCCTCAGCACCCGCGAGCGAATCCACCCCGACCCGAAACAGAAATCGTCGCCGAAGCAGGACTTTGCCGATCTCCTGAAGAATCCGCCGTGGATTTCCATGTTCGTGCTGACGCTGTTCCTCTTTATTACGCTCGCATTGTGGGGAAGCGCGATGTTCTACTACTTCACCTACTACGTCGACAAAGGCAGCCTCTTCACTTTTTTGCAGTCCTGGGGGCTCGTTGTCAGTGACGTCGAGGGAGCAGCGACGTCGTGGTGGTATGATGTCCTCAATGCCTTTGGGCTTATCGCGAAAGCAGATCAGAGCAATGTGACGTCGGTTGGATTCAGCCTCTTCAATATGGCCGGCCAGTTGGTGATGATTCTGGGCGTCGTCGTTTCCAAGGCGCTTGCGATGCGGTTCGGAAAGAAAATGGTCTTTGCGGTGGGTTTGTCTCTCACAACTCTTTTCACCGTTCTCTTTATCATGCTGCCGGCGGACTCGATAGCCCTCATCTTTACATTGAATCTGTTCAAGTCGCTTGCGTACGGTCCGACCATTCCATTACTGTGGGCCATGATGGCTGACGTTGCCGATTTTGCGGAATGGAAGACGATGCGCCGGGCAACGGGTGTTGTGTTCGCAGGTATTGTCTTTGCGTTGAAAGCCGGACTCGGTGTTGGAGGGGCGATTTGCGGCTGGCTGCTCGCGATGTACGGGTATGTTCCCAACATTGCGCAATCTGAGGAAGCTTTGCTGGGAATCCGTCTGACCGCAAGCGTCTATCCGGCGATCACGTTTCTTATCGGTGTCGTGGCTCTCCTGTTCTACAGTATCAGCAGGAAGCTCAACATTCAGATTCAGGATGAGCTGGCCGAGCGGCGCAAGCTGTTTTCGACTGAGAAAG
>DOWV01000236.1:0-1402 GCA_003519375.1 Bacteroidota bacterium | reverse complement strand
CGCGGGGGGCGGAATCCCCGCCTGCCTGCCTTCTAGAATTCCCGAAAGCGGGCAGGCAGGAGCGGGACTTAGCGTCTTTGCCTGTCCCGCTTTTCGGGATCCCGTACCACGGGACCCGCCTTCCAGAATTCTATGAGGCAGGCGGGCGTGAGGATTTTTGAGTTGACTTCTAGAAACTTTGGATCAAAACGAGGCTGCATCAAACTACGTAAGGAGATGCTGTTGTGAAAAAATCATTCGGACTTATCGCAGCGGTCATGCTCTTTCTTCTCGGGGCACAAACACTCATGGCGAGCGGAACGATCAGGGGCCGGGTATTTGACAGGGACACGAAGGAAGGATTGCCCGGTGCAAACGTTACCATTCGAGGCACGAGCGTCGGGACTGCGACCGATCTGAACGGAGCGTTTGTGATTCCCAACGCGCCCGCCGGCGAGCAGACTATTCTGGTCTCGTACATCGGCTATCGCTCGACCAGCGCAGCGGTGACGGTGCCCGAGGGCGGCCTGTTAAAGCAGGACTTTGGCATGGTGGCCGTTGCCCTCCAGGGGCAGGAAGTCATCGTCATGGGACAGGCACAGGGGCAGATGCAGGCGATCAACCAGCAGCTGGCGTCAGACAAGATCGTGAGCATTGTCTCTGAGGCGAGGATTCAGGAGCTGCCGGACTTCAACGCGGCACAGGCAATCAGCCGTCTGCCTGGCGTTTCCACGCTCCAGAGTTCCGGCGAAGCGAACAAAGTCGTGATCAGAGGGCTGGCTCCCAAATTCAACCAAATTACGATCGGCGGAGTTTCGCTTGCAACAACCGGCAGCACTCAGATCGGGGTGACCTCCCAGGGTGGGACTTCCGGGTCAATCAGCAATGACAGAAGTGTAGATCTCTCTATGATGTCTCCTTATATGATAAAGTCTATATCTGTATTTAAATCTCTAACGCCGGATATGAATGCCAATTCTATCGGCGGCACCGTGAACATGGAACTACGCGAAGCCCCATCAGATTTCCATTCCGACTTCCTCTTCCAATCGGGCTATACTCAGAAGAGCAATCAATATGGAAATTTCAGAGGAGTCGCATCCGTAAGCACACGTTTCTTCGATGACCAGTTCGGTGTTTATCTCCTGGGGAATATTGAACAGTATGACCGTGATGCTGACAACATGAATGCCGGCTATGAAATCACTTCAGACACGCACGGTGAAAACGGATATCTTCCGGTTAGAGTCACCAATGTCCAGCTGAACCGCCATTTTGAAACCAGGAAACGTTTCGGCGGAAATCTGATTCTTGATTATGCTCTACCCTCAGGCTCCATCAAACTTGTCAACATGTTCAGCCGCTTGAATTCTGAATACAGGGACTATCGAACGATACTGAATTATTCTTCGCTCACATCGGA
>DOWV01000237.1:9512-9812 GCA_003519375.1 Bacteroidota bacterium | reverse complement strand
TTGGGTAATAGCACACGGAGTACGCAGATGCTACTGATTTACACAGTCCTTCGACTCCGTGCCGATAAAAAGCATCGGCACTTCGCTCAGGATGTAGCTGCCTTTTCTTCTTGGCTCGGATTGATGGCGGCTCTGCAAGGCATGCTTGAGCTGGTCTTGCCCAATCTGGCTGTCACATCAGCAGTGTCCAGAGTTTTGTGTCTGAGCCATGATATTGATTTATTGGTCGGTGACACGAAAGCGATCTCCGAAGTGAATAGCAAACTGGGATCGAACGGAAGGCCAGAATATTGCTGGCCT
>DOWV01000237.1:1504-9330 GCA_003519375.1 Bacteroidota bacterium | reverse complement strand
GCTTCAATCGCATTCGTTGTATAGATGATCTTGCGGACGAAGTCCGGGAAAGCAAAGAACGGTGTGACATGCTCCCAGTTCCGTTTCCAGCTCTCCGTGATCATCGGATACTTTTGTCCCCAAGGACCGGCAGCAAACTCTTCGAGCTGTCGGTGCGCTTCTTCTGCCGTTGCAGCACGGTAGATGGGCCGTAAGGCTGCAGCCAGAAGCTTGCGTTCCTTCCAGCTGGCAAAGTGCAGCGAGTAACGAAGCAAATGCACGATGCACGTCTGGACACGAGTCTGTGGAAACACGGCTTCAATCGCTTCGGGAAAGCCCTTGAGACCGTCAATCACTGCAATCAGGATGTCTTCCGTGCCCCGGTTGCGGATATCGTTCATCACGCGGAGCCAGAACTTGGCTCCCTCGGTCTGCTCGATCCAGAGGCCCAAAACCTCTTTGTCGCCTGAGCACCGGATACCGATCGCAAGATAGACCGATTTGTTCTTGACCGCCCCTTCGTCACGGATTTTGACACGCAGGGCGTCGAAAAATACAACGGCATACACTGGTTCCAACGGCCGGGCTTGCCACTGAGCCACTTCGTCCAGCACGGCATCCGTCACGACGGATATCAGCTCGGGCGATACTTCGATCCCGTAGAGTTCTTCGAGATGGGCTTGGATCTCCCGCGTGGTCATTCCCCGAGCATACATCGCGATGACCTTCTCGTCAAAGCCCGGCAACCGGCGCTGGTATTTACGGATAAGGCTCGGTTCAAAATGTCCCTGACGGTCTCGCGGAATCTCAACGTCCAGTTCTTCGCTACCAGTCAGGACCGTTTTGGAACTGCTCCCATTGCGATGGTTCCCTGAGGCCTCTTCCGATGCTTGCCCTAGGTGGTGATCCATCTCGGCGTTCAGCATCCGTTCTGCGAGAGCCTTCTTCAGCTCTCCGAACAGTCCGTTGGATGAAAGAACTGTCTTTGGGTCTTGGCCCTTGAGAAGCTCATCCAGCAACTCGGCCTTGAACTTTGACTTTGCCATACGTCCTCCAATCCGTAATGTATAACGTATGGCTCATAAACACAAAATTCGGGACAGTGTCCACGATTCCGCCAGTATGAGATTCCACTTCTCCGCCTACCGTTTTACCATCGAGGCATCATCCAAGGTTTTCCGTCTCACCTCTTACCACCGTCGTGTTATCAATGCCCTCACGTCTCCCCATCACAGCACCGTCCCAGTACTTCCGCTTACCGTCTTACCACCAGGGCACTTTCCCAGCACTTCCGTCCACCCTCTCCCCACCAGAGCACCTTCCCAGGACTTCCGTCTACCGTCTCACCACCAGAGCACCTTCCCAGCACCTCCGTCTATCGTCTCACCATCCGAGAGTTATCCCGGCTCTACTTCACCAGCACCATCTTTTTCGTCTCAACGTGCCGCAGTCCGCTTCCTCCGGTCGCATCAGTTGCCTCCAGCCTGTAAATATACACGCCGCTCGGTCTCGACGACGCATCCCACGCGACGGTATGCGGGCCAGCCGCCCTTTCTCCGGCTACCAGTGTCTCAATCTCTCTTCCGAGTACATCAAAAATCCTCAGCTTCACAACGCTGACGGCTGGCAGCTGAAAGCTGACCGCTGTTCTCGGATTAAACGGGTTTGGATAATTCTGGAACAACGCGAATCCTTCAGGCGACTGATCACGATTCTCCACTCCCGTCGATCCGGAAGCAACGGAAAACGCGCCCAAGCTCATGCTGAACACCGTACTATCGGCGACGCTGGTTATCCTGATACTATACGTGGTATCCAGCCCGAGTGAGGAAGGGATCGTCCAGGCAAAAGCGCCGACGTTCGATGCCGAGTCTTTCACAATACTCTGTCGCGTAGGGCCCCTGAAGAGGTCAATCCTCACCCTCTCTTTGATATTGCTCAACCACTTGATGAAGTACTGTTTCCCTCGTTGCAGGACGTCCCGGTCGTTCGGCGAAAGGACCGCAACATATGGTGCAGCGGCAGTGAACCGTCTGACGGCCGACCACGCGCTGATCTGGGCATAGTCTCGTGTGCGGACTCTCCAGTAGTATTTTGTTCCTCCGGCAACGGACTTGAGTGTGTCTCTGGCTGAAGTCAGGAGCGAATCATTCAGCGCCAGCGTGGTGAACGATGAATCGAGTGCCACCTGTAGCTGATAACCGCTCGCAGTGCCTTTCGGATTCCAGGCAAAGGGAACCGGGAGCCGTTGGTTCACGCTGTCTCTGTCGGCAGGGGATACCAGGATGGGCGGACTTGCAAGCGTGTCGTCGTCGGACCAACAGAAAACGAATTCACCGAACTTCGCCGTGACAGCCGCGATCTCATTCCTGGCAGGATTATACGAAGTCTGAAGGGGGATGAAAACACCTTGGCCGGCGGTGTCACGCTGAAAAACTACGACGCGATCCGGGTGAGGGATTCCACTGAACAGTGCAGCATCGAAAAAGATGTCAGCGTTCATGGATGAGATGCCGAACTGCGATATCGTGACAAGAGCGGGAGCGATCGAGGGCGACCTCCCGCTGAACTGCGGTTTCACCGGCGCCGCGGCAAATCGCTTCACGGTGACTTCATTGTAGAACGTACCCGGAAGATCCTTCAGAATGATCTTCACTCCTGTCCGGCTCGTGAGCGCAGTATCGTTGAACGAATACGGGTTCCCGGGCAAGAGTTCATATCGTGTCCATAACGCGGCCGGGGACATGATCTTCCACGGCAAACGGTACACACGCATGCTGCGGTAGCCCGCTGGAAAAGAGAGTTCAAATGCGACGGATTTGTCTGTGCGCACCTCCGTGAGCGCCGGCTTTCCCTGGAGACCCGCATCACCCCAGCCAATGAGAGTGTTTCCGCTCGGGAGTCTTTGTACGCTGCCGTGTGCCGATGAGTAAATATCGGGCACATGACGGTATTCCCACACCAGCGTTGCGGTCTTTGCGACTTCATCGAGTTGATATTGGACGGCACGCGAGTATTTCACGGTATGTTGGTTTCCGTTGTCGAACAGGATGATGTGCCCGTTCGCGAGTCGCCTGACACTGTGGGGATAGGAAAAGTAGTTCGGGCTGTTTTCGGGACGGTCATGGACAAATGTGAATTGATTCCTTTTTCCTCCCCACCGCCAGAGAACCTCGCCCGTGTTTCTGTCGATTTTCGTAATCTCGGACAGATGTCTGTTCGAGAGAAGGAAGTTGCCGTCCGTGTCCGGTTCAATGCCGTTGGCGTGAGAATAGTCGAACGAAGCTGCGAGCGTGTCTTCGTACGTGTCGGTGATCGGCAGGTAATCGAAGCTGCTCCATTGAAAGACAACATTCTTGTTAAGGTCGAATTCCTGAACAAGATTGCCCCAAACGCTGGCCGCGGGGTGACCTCCTTTCACAATCCTGCTCATGTCGATAGTCTGGATATCGAAGTAGAGCGCGAGCGCATGCCCATTCGGCAACATCATGAAATCCGCATGACTGACGGTGGCAGGATTCCCGCGCGGATAGGCGTCGATGACTGCCAGCGTGCTATCAAGGATTCTTACGTTCGTCGCACCTGGGGCCCTGTCAATGTACGAGGCTACGCCGCTTGGCTCCACCTTGAACATATACTCAAATGGATTTGTGCCCGTCCCGATTCGCTTGTAGGCAAGTGGTTTGCCCTCGCTATCCAGGATCATCAGATAGTTCGCGTAGGCCGGGTTGCCGCCTGCGCCGCTGAATCCGCCTATGAAGAGTTCTCCTTGTGACGGATTGTTGCTTGTATCTACTTTGATAGGCGGAAAATCCACCGGGAGCGTGTCTCCCGTCGGGGGAAACATGCCGTAATAACTCTGAATATGAGCGACCTCTGGCGCAGGAAGTTGTGCCTCGTTTCTCATCGGAGTGGGGGACGGAGGAGAGATTGCCGTAGCAAACCGGAAGGACACTCCGGACGGCACAGTTCCGTCCATCCCACGTAATCCGGCTGCCACATCGACGCTCACGCGTTCATTTTCGGCTAACGATTCCTGAAGGTTGAAAACCACAGTTCTCCGATCATCGGAGAGAACCATCGTCCCGCGGTGAAGGCCGCTTCGCGATCCTTCGACGCGGATCAGCAAGGCCGAAACCGACAATGGATCGAGTTCCATTCCTGGCCGCAGGATGATGTTCGTTTCCTTCGAAACGTAACGGGAGTCAGGTTTTGGATAGACGTACTGATACCATGTCACTTGCTGTGCCAGGCTAAGGTGCAGGAGCAAAATAGGGAAACCACCGATGGCAAGAACTCGTGCGTGTGCTTTCACTAAGTACTCTTTGGATTGATGGGCTGTGCAGTCGTGCGGGATTACTGTTGCTGATGGCCCACGGGCGGCCGGCAGTAATATGATGGATGGTGTTGATACTATCAAGGGATTGGTTGGCGTTAGTGTTGCTTGTTACTATCAACCAATTCGACACGCGATCGTAGCACTGATGGGGATTTTCGTCATTTGAGAAAACCGCAGTGCGACTCCCCGGATGATTTCACTCTCAATCGTAGAGTACGAGATCGCTCGCCAACACATGACCCGTTCTGAGACGCGTGAGTGATCTTCAACAGGGATGAATAAATCTTGACAGAGAGTGAAAAGGTGTATAGTTTCATCCAACCGTGTGTCTCTCCACAGACTCTCATTCTGAATTTTAACTCGAATTGTTCTGGCCTTCCATGCCGGTGGTGTCTTCACGTTCTTTGTGGCCAGCCGCAATGAGTGCCATGCGATGTCTTCCAGAGGAGGTTGATATGCCTACGATGTTCCGCCGCTTGTTCCCCTGTGTGTCGGTTTGCCTGCTTTTCGTCAGTCAGAATGCTCTCTCGCAGATCACCTCGACAACTGCGGGAGGCAACTGGGAAGCCACAGGAACATGGATCGGAGGTGTCGTTCCGTCCGCTACGAGCGATGTCGTCATCGCCGGACCAGTCGGTTATGCAACCGGATCGGGGTCCGGGTATGTCTGCCGAAATCTGACAGTCAATTCCGGAGGCTCGCTGTTTAACCGTACGGGATATGCCTGGCCTGATCAATTCTTGAACGTGTACGGCAACGTTACCAACAACGGAACGATAAGGAATCAAGCCCCGAACGGTTTTGTGTTGAGAGTGAAAGGGAATGTTTCCAATAATGGGACCTGGACAATTCGCAGGGTGGAACTGAATGGGACTGGAATCCAAACATTGTCTGCGGGGAGCGGCAAAAAGTTCGAGTGCGCGATGATGGTTGACACAACGGCTCGACCCGCGGTAGCCGCAGGGTCAGATATCGCTTTCACTGCAGGATTCGATCTTGGAAAGTCGACGCTTGATATGAAGAACTATGCTGCCATACTTTATGGCAGCCCAGCGAGCATTACGAATGGTTCTGTCGTCAACGCAAAAGATATCGTGGGCTACACTGCCGACGGTGGAAATCCAGTTGTCGACAATGTGTCCTACGGCGGCAACCCTACTGTCAAAGGGAGAATTCGCATCAACAGTCTCGTGACCTTCAGCGGAAACATAACGGTGACAGACACGCTTGAGAATTCATCAGGCTATGGTCACCCTGAGAAGACGCTCAAGATCGTTGGCAATCTTACAAACAACGGAATCATTCGTAACAACGGCAGCTATGGTCTGGCGATAAATATCACGGGAAACGTTACCAACAATGGTACCTGGGTGCATAACAGAACAGAGCTCAGTGGCACGACCAACCAGGTCGTTACACTTGGGGCGAACAAGTTCCTCGAATCTGCGTTCAAGGTAACCGATTCGCTGGGAATGATCGTCGCCGGGTCGAACCTTGGTTTCACGAGCTGGTTTGATCTGCGCAAGTGCGTTCTGGATATGAAGAATTACACGTTGACGCTCCAGGGCGCGGGCGCGACCGTCTACAATGGTATCGTCATGGACACCAAAGATCTCGTTGGCAAGATGATCGGTGACCAGTACGGGACCCCCATTCTTGACAACATCACGTACAGCGGGACCATCAACCTCAGGGGCCTCCTGAGGGTGAACGCGGCGACTCTCCAGGGGAACGTCTCAGTGACCGACACAGTGCAGAATTCCACTGGCTATGCGCATCCGGAGAAGTTTCTCAAAATCGTCGGTAATCTCACGAACAACGGTCTCGTGAGGAATGGGGGAAGCTCCGGATTCGCGGTAGAAGTGAGTGGCAATGTTACGACGACAAAAGCGTTCGCGAACAACCGAATCCTCCTCTCGGGAATCGGCAACCGTACGGTTGTCGACAAACTGAGCCAGATAAGCTACCAATCGACCGGGGAAAAAGTAACGTTCGTTGGTGACAACTATCTGCCCAATCTGTCGGTTGCTGGAACCTCAAAGTGCCTGCTGGCGAATGGCGCAACAATCGTCACCGCGAACGGATTAATAGATCCGGCGCTCGACAACTGGAGCGTGATCACGACGACGCGGAAGTTCACTGGAACGACGGACTACGCGTTCTTCAAGAACAGCATCAAAGTCCTCGCCAACGCTGCCATCGACTCCGTTCGGATTCTCTCGTACGGCCACCAAGTCCCGGCGACGTTCGCCGGAGCCGTCAAGTGCTACTGGCGCGTAAGAACGTTCGCCTCGAATCCCAAACAGTCCTTCTCATCGATGACATTCTCTTACGATGATGCCCTGTTGGGCACGAACACAGAATCAGCTCTGCAGGTGTATCAGTCCCAGGACAGCGGCGTGACTTGGCGGCAGCTCTCGACGACCACCAACACCACGCGCAATGCGACGGCAAATTCCATCACGTTGACCGATGCACCCGGATTCGGAGATTACGTTGTCTCTTCGACGGCTGACCCGTCATCAGTCAGACCGTCGATCATCGTTTCGATCTCTGGCAGAAATCAGATCAGGATCGGAGGAGCTCCCAATCCTTACACGATTACCTACTACAACAACTCTGACTCCCCCACACTTGACTTCTTGCTGCCTGTGATGACGGAGAAGTTCGTTCACATCAAGAGCGCGACGCTTCCTCGCTTGAATGGCGTCAAGGACGTCGTGCCGATCGACAGCATTATGTATGACGGCGACGACTCTTCTGCAGTATTCTGGGTCGCCGGCATGAATCCACGGGAGGAGCGCTCATTCGACGTGATCGTAACTTCCGACGCGCCTCCTGTGAGCAAGATAGCCGGCGCTGACGCCCTGAGCCTTGGAAAGGATTCAGAAGTGCTGATCGAGCCGCTCACCACCACTGCTGCTGCAGTGATCACGTACACCGTCACAAAATACGGCGCGAAGATCGTCAGCAAAGGGATTGAGTATGTAGGCGACAAAGTAAATGAGCAACTGAAACCGACGCCGGAAGACCTGGAGAAATTCAAGCAGATCTACCCGAACACCTGGCAGGAATTGATGGAGGTGAACAAGAAGGAAAATGTCGCCATCGAGCCGCTGAAGAAGACCGGTGAAAAGATGTCGAAGATCTTGATCACCAAGGCGATGAGTATAACGGGCGGCGCGTACGATATTGCAGCCTCAACTGTGAAAGCGGTGAAGGGAATCGTGCCGAATCTCAGGGCGAAGCTGTGGGTCTGGATCATGGACGATGTTGGATACTTTGGTGTGAAGGAGACCACCGATGTGGAGGTTTCTTCGAGAAGCCAGAAGAAGGCGAATCCTGTGCGGTCCTGGGATCCGAACGAGAAGGTGGGACCCACGGGACATGGAACGAATAACTATATCACTTCGGCCGGGAAGATGAATTATAGGATTCTCTTCGAGAACAAGAAGGAAGCGACGGCTCCCGCGTGGAAGATCGCGATCGTCGATACCCTGAGAGCGGA
>DOWV01000237.1:407-1251 GCA_003519375.1 Bacteroidota bacterium | reverse complement strand
ACGAGCATCAAGAACCGCGCGACCATCGTCTTCGATATGAACGCTCCGATCGCGACAAATGAGTTCGTGAACACGCTCGACTTCTCGCCGCCCAGGACGACGATGAATTCAATCCCGACGAGAATGACCGCCTCAAGAATAGTGCTTCGTTGGACGGGGGCTGATGAGCAGAACGGATCCGGAGTGCAGTCCTATACCGTCTACGCCTCGAAAGACAGCGGTGCGTACCAGGCGATTGGCTCCACAACGGCCGATTCGATGGTGGTGAACCTTGACATGTACTCGCATCAGTACTCATTCTACGCTCTCGCGAAAGACAATGTCGGAAATGTCGAGATAACAAGACCGACGCCGGTCTCTTCGGATATCACCAATGGTGTGGGTGATGAGGAAAAGTTCATCCCGAATGAGTTCGCACTCCACCAGAACTATCCCAACCCTTTCAATCCGGCAACGGAGATCGCTTTCAGTCTGAGCGCAAAAGTGCGAGCTACGCTCAGAGTCTACGATATGCTGGGACGCGAGATTGCGACGTTGATTGATGACGAAAGAACTCCGGGCAAGTACACAGTGAAGTGGGATGCAGGCCGGTGTGCGTCGGGCGTCTATTTCTACCGCCTCATCGCGGGAGACTTCGTGCAAACGAGGAAGCTGGTGCTCCTCAAGTAAGGACATTTCGGGATCATCGCCTTCTCAGTAAAAAAGGCTCGATATCTCGAGCCTTTTTTTTGCCGGCCAACTCACCAACCTCCGCCGCATCGTGAGCGGAAGGGTCGAACGATGTTCCGTGCCAGCCGGCACCGCGCACCCTTCGACTCCGCACTCACCGAGTTCTTGAAGCTCC
>DOWV01000237.1:0-162 GCA_003519375.1 Bacteroidota bacterium | reverse complement strand
AGCCGCATCGTGAGCGTAGTGCGGACGATTCTCAGTCCGCACGAAGTCGAATCCCTTCGACTCCTCTTCGAGAGAGCTGAAAAGTCGCTCAGGATTCGACCCTGAGTATACCGAAGGGTCGAACGATGTGCAGAGCCGGCCGGCATCGCGCACCCTTCGACT
>DOWV01000303.1 GCA_003519375.1 Bacteroidota bacterium | reverse complement strand
TCGAGAATCCATATTCATTGAGACTCAGGCCAAGTGAATTTGCCCTCGATCGCATTTCGACATTATGCTCTTTGCTCCCGGTGAAATAGTTGAGCGCAAATGGGTATTCTTCCCCGCTCACAACCCGCAGGTCACATTGGATCCCCGAACCGAGCAAAACAGATGATTTTGTGTCTCCGCGCCCGATCACCCTCTGAACGCTTGGAAGCGTCACAAACGCTTCGGAGATCTTGGCGCGATCCTTTTCAGCCGCAATCGCAAGGATATCGATATCGCCAATGATCTCTTTTCTCCGCCTGAGGCTCCCGGCGACTTCGCATCGCTTGACACCTTTCAGCCTCCGAAGAGCTTCGACGATCGGCTCCGCCTCCTTCTTCGCCTGCGGATACAGGTGCTTATCGCTGACACTGGCCAGCAGTTGGATTCCCTTCAGAATATTTTCTTCAGTCTTCTCTCCGAAACCTTCCAGATCTGCAAGCCGATGCTCACTACAAGCCTTCTGAAGACCTTCTATCGACTGGATCTTTAACTTGTCGTACAACATCTTCACCCGCTTCGGACCCAGTCCCGGGATGCGGATCATTTGCAGCAGGCCATCGGGGAGTGATGACTTGATTTCCTCATATTCCTTGCACTTTCCCGTCTGCACCAATTCTGCAATCAGCTTTGAGAGATGCTCTCCAATTCCTTTTACAGAACGGATATCTCCGTTCGCCACTAATCCCGCGATGTCAACGGTCAATCCTTCGACAACCCGGGCGGCATTATGGAAGGCGCGACACTTAAAAGGATTCTCACCCTTCAGTTCGAAGAGAGTTCCCATCTCATCGAGGAGGGCGGCAATTTGTTTCTTGTCCATGATTTCGTTTGAAAGGGCTAGAGCGATACTCCAACCGGCTCAAGGGTCTTGAGCCAGCCGATGTAACGCATGATGTGCTCTTCGATAGGTGTGCGTTCGAGGAAATGCATGAGCTCGCTCCGAATCTTCGAGGCATTCGGCAGGTTTCGGAGGTAGCCTGCATAGTACTTGCGGAATTCTATTACCGCCCGTCGCTCGCCGTTGTACTCGATCGAAAGGCCAAGGTGCTCAAAAAGGACTCGAACGCGTTCATCGATGCCGGGTAGCGGCGGCATTTCTCCGACCTTCGAGAAATGCTTCGCCTGATTGAAGATCCATGGATTGTCGATTGCAGCGCGGGCAATCATGACGCCGTCGCAACCTGTCTCTTCGAACACGCGATGAATCTTCTCCGGGGTGTTCAGTCCGCCATTTACGATGATGGGAATGGAGACACTCTCTTTCACCGAAGGGATCCAGGAGAAATCGGGCTCGCCGCTGTGTCCCTGCGCGCGCGTACGGCAATGAATGGTGAGCGCCTTTGCACCTGCACCCTCAACCATCTTGGCCACTTCAACGATCCGGATGCTCTCACTGTCCCAACCCAACCTGGTCTTCACGGTCACAGGCAAGCGCACGCTCTCCACAACGCTGCGAATAATGCGTTCCATTTTCGGAGGATCTTTCAGCAATCCGGCTCCTGCACCTCTGTTCGCGACATCTTTCACCCAGCACCCGCAGTTGATGTCGATCAGATCAGGACTGTAGCTTTCCGCGATCGACGCTGCCCGCTCCATCGATGATTCTTCGTTGCCGTAGATCTGTATGCCGAACGGCCGTTCCTCTTCGCTGAATTCCATCTTGCGGAGGGTCTTCGCCGAGTCGCGCACCAAGCCTTCCGAGTTCACAAATTCTGTGTAGACGATGTCCGCACCAAGGCGTTTGCACACCAATCGGTATGGCTGATCGGTGACGTCCTCCATCGGAGCCAGGGCTATCGGTCGCTCTATGTCAAGTGTTCCTATGCGCATCTGAAGGCTCTTTGTTTCAAACAACTGCGTTCTACCCGCACCAGGTTACAGTTCTTCAACTCTCCTGACGATGGCGTCTGTCATCGCCACTGTTCCGACATAATTGTCGGGATTCAGGTCTCTTGTAACCGACTTCCCATTCCGAATCACATCAGCAATTGCCCGCTGGATTTTCTTTGAAGCCCCGATCTCTTCCAGGTAGTCAAGCATCATGGCTCCCGCGAGAGCCATGGCACAGGGATTCGCCAGGTCTTTGCCTGCGATGTCAGGCGCACTTCCGTGAACGGCTTCGAAGAGGGCCACATCATAGCCAATGTTCGCCCCGGGGGCTAGTCCGAGCCCTCCGACCAGGCCGGAACACAAATCCGAAAGAATATCTCCAAAGAGATTTGTCGTTACAATGACGTCGAACTGGTGCGGGTTCACCACAAGTTGCATTGACATGTTGTCGATAATCTTGTCATTGCATTGAATGTCGGGGAACTCCTTCGCGACGGCCCGGCCGACATCGAGGAACAATCCGCCGGTGAATTTCATGATATTCGCTTTGTGGACAAGCGTTACCTTTTTCCGACCATGTTTTCTCGCGTATTCAAAAGCAGCCCGGGTGATTCTTTCACACGCGAATCTTGTAACTACGCCGATGGTCTCAGCAGCACTCTTCTGGGCATCGATATAATGCTCGATTCCTGAGTAAAACTCTTCAATGTTTTCACGGAAAATGATCAGGTCGATGTCACGAAAAGCTGCTTTCACTCCTATGAACGACTTTGCAGGGCGCAGATTGATGTAGAGGTCGAATTCCTTCCGTAGGGCGACGTTTATGCTTCGGAATCCACCACCCACGGGCGTCGTCAGAGGGCCCTTGAGTGCCACTTTGTTTCTGGTAATCGACTCAATGACCTGAGGAGGCAGGGGGTCTTTGTATTTCTCGATAGCTGGAATCCCGGCTTCGTGAACCTCCCACGCTACTTCGACTCCGGTCGCCGCAATAATTCTTTTCGTGGATTCTGAAATACTCGGGCCAATGCCATCCCCCGGAATGAGAGTTATATTGTACAATATAAAGTCCTTCTTTAACTTCTGATTTCCTGCAAC
>DOWV01000011.1:5025-5334 GCA_003519375.1 Bacteroidota bacterium | reverse complement strand
GAGGTGAGCATGACGGTGGAAAGAATGATCGCGGCAGTTCTCATATGGCATTCCAAAGGGTGTTTGTAAAGAGAGGAAGGTTGATTATTGAGATGCAAACGGTGACGGGAAAGCGTACTTCCAGATGTAAACTTACGGAACAGCCCCGAGAATTTCAACCACACGCACCCATCGCATACCTTGCTAATAAAAGAGTGGTAAGCCGAGCATAACACGCATAGAAGGACACATCGTCATTTGTCAACTCTCATCAATCTTGGTGATAATGAATTCCGAGTGGCAACTCGAAGAAATCGAAATCGTTTTTCT
>DOWV01000011.1:0-4930 GCA_003519375.1 Bacteroidota bacterium | reverse complement strand
GTGTGGCTCGCGACCAATGTCGCGAGGAATCAGCGCAAGAGGATCATCTTTTTCGTGAGTAGAAATCTATCCGCGACAAGTCTGTAGAAGTACACTCCACTCGGTACCATTGCAACCCTCTCGTCGCGGCCGTCCCAGGTTAGCACGTAGTTGCCTGCCTTTTGAACGCCGTCTTGCAGCACTCGCAACTCTCGGCCGAGAAGATCGAGGATCACGAGTCTGGTTTTGCTTTCGCGTGGAATCGAGTAGCTAATATGTGTAGAAGGATTGAAGGGATTTGGATAGTTCTGCAGGAGAGCAAATTCAAAAGGAACATTGGGCTGGGGTGAGACGGATGATCTGCTTCTTTGCTCCGACACGTATTCGTCCAACGACGGATAAATTCCACGTACGATTGATGTCATGTACTTGAGATATGAAACGTTGTACAGCCCATCCGGCGCCGAACTCGCCATGATCGCATAAACCACTTCTTGCGTATCGCCTAACGCGAGAGTGAAAGGACCTGAGTTCATCATGAATCGACGGAGCGACGCGCCCATAGATTCTCCAATACCCCCTTGCCCGTCCGACCAGGTTTTCCCCAGACCATCATACCAGCCCGTCTGCCTCACCGGATCCCCTGCAAGCATGAATGGGGTCGGCACCCCGTCGGGAGCTATCCAGCGTCTGTCGCCCGCCTCCTCCAGGGGCAGGTAACCTCGCATCACATTCCAGTACCACCGAGAGCGCCTGCCACCCGGTGGTTCTCCAATCGGATCGCCGGTGGCATTGAGCATGAAAGATGTCATCGGAAGGTTTTTCTTCCCACGTTGAGTCGAGAAGTTGAAGACCCCTATATCTTTCTGGCTTCCAGCGATCAGTGGTCCCTGAAGAAGGGCGTAACCGATGCCTGGAATGGGCAGTCCAAACTTCTTATACTCTCCAAAGTTCCCCCCTGGAACGGCCGGGCCAAGTTCTGGAGGCCTGTGAAACACGACATTGTCACTGAAGACAAAGCTCATGCTGAGCAAGGAATCACATCCCCCAAGATCCAGACCGATTGTGGGAAACGCCCATTGCGAAACATACATGCTGTCAATGGTGGCACTTTCTCCCGTCGTCCTTGTGCCTTTGTACATCAGCCTGTATCGCTTGAAAATCATGTCACGCAGGACCGGAATATCCTTATACGCCCAGAAGGTGACTTGCACTTCGAGTCCGATCGGTGGATCTCCCGCAAATCCTCTGCAGACGGATTCATCAAGATCGTTGTAGGCAAACCAGATCACCTGGTCAGCGTTCAGAAGTCCAGGAATTTCTCCGGGATCCATGACCCCATTGCCATTCTTGTCGATAAACGGTGCACCCTTTTGCCAGGGCCATTCTTTCCAATCCGTGTCATATTGATCATGGACCGACGCGACCATTTCGGGGGTTACTGATTCGATGGGTACTCCATAAGACGCTGAGGCATCAAGCCTCAGGTCGGCGCTCCCAAAATCCGGCCGGATTCGATAGATACGAACGGAAGGTGAAGCCGGACTTTCAGCAACGCCTTTCGATGTAATACCTCCGGCGACAAAGCCGGAACGCCACGTGCCTCCTCCGGTTCGAATCAGAGGAACTTGCCCATCGAGGACCTTCCCTGCCCAGAGAAGATTGTCTCCATCCAGAAGATCCCCAATTTGTTTCGGATAGCTCATTCCGTGAAAATTGAGCGTATCGTAGCCGACAGGTGCGTAGCTCTTGTGTTTGAGCCAGAGATTGTTGACGGTCATGATACTTGTGGAAGGTTGAGAGCCTGAACTTCGCTCAAGATCGCGATGCAGCGCATTTTCTTTTTGAAGTCGGACAGGCTGACCGAGCGACATGCAAGTTGGGACGATAATCGAGAACAGCAGAAGAAGGAAGTGAGAAGAGGGGCGTTTCATGGCGAACCTCCCGTGGAAAATTGGGTCGATGCTACGGAGATCCTGGTGAAATATAACCAATCCCAGGTGAAAGTCAACCCACGAGTCCGGTTGGAAACTACTCTACCGGAGCGGAAGACGCTCCAACGATGGTGAATTCTGAGTGCCTGCCCGAAGGAATCAAAATCGGTTTTCTCGTGGAATTGCTTGACCTTTCTCTTCTCTCACAGACATTCATTTGATTTCAACTCCGCTCACGAAACACCGTGCCACGTGACTCTGTGGGGGCGGTTTCCCCCGGCCCATAGGAGCTGTGGTTTTTTGTCGAGGGTTTGACTATAATGGATTCGAATTTGTAGCAAACGCCTTCAGCAAAGAAAGAACGAAAATATGTCAAACAATGCTGCTACCCGCATCTGGCACGTCGGCAATTGGTGCATCCAACTCGGCCAGACCTACATTGAATCCCCGTTCAAGTCCGAAGTGAAAGATGTCGAGATGCTCAATTATGCTCAGCCGTTCGTCGACGCTCTGCGGGCTATCCCCGGAGCGGACGTCATCTCCCAGCCCTCATGGGAAATGTACCACATGTCCCCCGAGGCCTTTGACGAGCGGCTCCGATGGGCAACCGCCATCGTCTTTGCTGATGTGGAGACCAAATGTCTGATGCTGCATCCCGACTTTTTCCAACGGGCGAAGTGGGGAGACAGACCCGTGACATTTCCGGATCGGTTTGACCTTCTGCGCGACTGGATTTCCCGGGGCGGACATTTTCATATGAACGGAGGATGGTACAGTTTCGGCGGCGAGCTCGGGAAAGGAGGATGGGGCAGGTCCCGGCTGCACGACATCTTCCCCGTCGTCTGCCTGCAGGGCGATGACCTGATTGAGTCGACTGCCGGGTACGAAGTGCGGTGCAACGATGCGAACAATCCGATGGTCCAAGGACTCGATTGGTCAACACTTCCCGCGCTCCTCGGTTTCAACGAATCGCGTCTCCGGGATGGATGCAACGCCGTGGTGGAGATTCTCAATCAGGGGACCTGGTATCCCTTGCTTGCTTCCCGCAGCGTTGGCGGCGGCCGGGTCACTTGCTGGATGACCGGCGCCAGTCCTCACTGGGGGATTAACTTCATGAAATGGATCCAGTACCGTCAATTCTGGAAACAGGTGTTTGTCGGATGAATTTCGGAGCCTTCGATTGGGTGTTGACCGTAACGTATCTGCTTGCCAGCGTCGCGCTCGGCATTTGGGCGAAGCGGTACGTCGAGAACCTCGCCGGCTACATGGTCGCAGGCAGGAAGGTGAAGGTCTCTCTGGGCATCGCCACGTTTGTGGCGACCGAACTGGGAACTGTGACGTTCGTGTACTACGGAGAGCTCGGGTATGTTGCGGGCTTTTCGGGATTCATCATCGGCATTCTGGCCATGATCGCTTACGTTGTCGTGGGTCGAACGGGATTCATCATTGAGGATCTCCGCCGTCTCCGCGTAATGACCATTCCCGAGTTTTACGAACTCCGCTACTCACGCACGGTTCGCCTCCTTGGAGGGATTATCCTCTTTCTCGGAGGTGTATTGAATATGGGGATTTTTTTGAAGTTCGACGGGATATTCCTTTCCGAAGTCATGGGTTTCGGCCCCGGGGCACTTGCGATCATCATGACCGTCATGATTCTGATCGTCATCTCCTACACGATCCTCGGGGGCATGTTTTCGATCGTGATCACGGACTTCATGCAATTTGTCGTTCTGGCTTTCGGCATGTTGGTTGCGACCCTGGCGGTGTTGTGGCGAATAGACCTGGCGAGTATCAGCACCGCGGTGTCAACCACCCTGGGTTCATCGGGTGTCGATCCTTTCGCCAACCCGCGATTCGGTTGGACTTTTGTGCTTTGGATTTTCGTATGCAGCGTGGCGGCCGGAGCCTTGTGGCAGCCCGGGACATCAAAGGCTTTGGCCTCCGAAAGCCCGGATGTGGCGAAGAAAGTGTTCTTCTGGACGGGCTTTACGTTTGCGGGGCGCGCAATGATCCCAATGTTCTGGGGCGTCGCTGCGCTGGCGTTTTTCGGTCCGGGCTTGCCCAGCGCTTCAGCGATGCCGAAACTCCTTGGTGCAGTCGTCCCCCCCGGGTTCCTCGGACTGCTCGTCGCGGGAATGCTTGCCGCGTCAATGTCCACCTACAGCGCCTACCTGCTTGCCTGGAGTTCTGTGCTGACGCGCGACGTCATTGCCAGTACGCGGCCCAAGGACTTTCCGGAATCAACAACCGTCTTCATTACCAGGGTTGTGGCGGGAGTGATCGGAATATTCCTCCTGGTTTTCGGTCTGTGGTATCAGATCCCTGATACGGCATTCCAATACCTGTACCTGACAGGCGCCATGTACACCTCGGGTGCGTTGGGTTGTGTCGCGGCTGGGATTTACTGGCGCAAAGCAAACAACATTGGCGCCTATGCGTCACTTATCATGGGAGCCGTCGCGCCGGCGGGTTTTCTCTTGCTCGAAAAATCGCGGGACGTTTTGCCTTCATGGTTGGGATTTATCGCCGACGTGAACATCGCCGGCATCCTCAGTTTCATTCTGGCAGCGCTGGGCATGATCGTCGGCTCGCTGGCAAGTCAACGCACATCTCCTCCCAAACATCTCAACAACGCGGAGCAACCATGACAGCCGGCGCACTTTTTTGGCTCATCCTCTTCGGGGTAGCCGCACTGATGTTCTTCGGCATCGCGCTCGTGGTAACGATCCGTGGCGTAAGCGATCTGCGCGACCTTCTCGGTTCTTCCGGGCACGGGGAAAAAGATTCTTGATCCCGGCTTTCGCGTTTGCGGCGGACCTGCTTAGGATGGGAGATGGCCCTGGTCTACTTTCCACCATGTTGCCTGCAATACTTCGAACCAGGTAATGCTCGACGTGAGCATCTGGTTCCATCTTTGTTTATAGCCGGGCATTGACCAGAATATCTCTGGCCCTTGGTAGTCGGCTTTTCGATCTTCCTAATTGTCTTTGAAATTGCTTTTTGCGTTTGTCGCGTCG
>DOWV01000137.1:3908-10735 GCA_003519375.1 Bacteroidota bacterium | reverse complement strand
CCAACCGCCCCAAAGTAACTGCCGGATTGCGAGACTCCTCGAGCCTCCCGGTTGCCCGGTTCCCATAGAAACACCGGGTCCCGCTTGAAGCGGGACCCGGGCGTTTCATGACGTTTCCTGCGATTGTACTGGGCTATTCCTGCTCGTTCGCGGGGTTGAGATTACAGTCATCAAGATCGCAACAAGTATTGCATACACGCTTGAAAGTTTCAAAATGAAGGAGCTCCACCCGGGGCGTGGTGTAGCCAGGCTTCACGGGTTCGTCTTTCATCAAATCGGTGCTGAGATATTTCTTGTTGTCATCGGAGAAAACGGTTACAACAACCGCGTCGGCTCCCATTTCTTCCTGAACCCGGATGGCGCCGACGAGATTCGCTCCGGATGAGATGCCCACAGCGAGGCCGAGCTTCTGTGCAAGCTGCTGCGCCATCAGAATAGCGTCTCCGTCGGGGACAGCGACCACAGAATCGAGGTTCTTCAATTGGATGATGGCCGGAATGAATTCATCCGATATTCCTTGAATGCGGTGGGCGCCGACTTTGTGGCCGGTCGACAATGTTGGTGACTCGGATGGTTCCAGCGGATGCAGCCGAATAGCCGGGTTGCGCGACCTGAGAAAACGACCGACGCCCATCACGGTGCCGCCTGTGCCTACCCCCGCAATGAATGCATCCGGCGTCATTCCGTTGTTCTGCAGCTGCCACCAGATTTCCGGCCCGGTTGTCTGCGTGTGCGCATCGACATTGGCTTCATTGGAAAACTGACAGGGAAGAAAGACGCGCGGATCTTGTTTCGCCAGCTCTTCGGTCATCCGGATGCTTCCCAGAAAACCTCCCTCATCCTTGGAGACAAGGCGGATTTTTGCCCCCAGACTCTTGATAAGATTGATCCTCTCCATGCTCATCCAGTTGGGCATGAAGATCATGACGGGATGGCCAAGCGCACGCCCGATGGCGGAGAACGAAATCCCCGTGTTGCCGCTCGTCGCCTCCGCAATAGTATCTCCTTCGTGGATACGTCCTTCCTTGTACGCCCGCTGGAGGATGTGATAGGCCATCCTGTCCTTGATACTCCCCGTGAGGTTCATGTGCTCGGCCTTGGCATAGAGCACCCTCACCTTTTCCTTGTATCGAAGTGTGATTGCCAGCAGGGGTGTATTGCCGACGATGTGCTTGATGCTTTTGAACCGCCTCGTCTCTTGCGGAGCGTCTGTCCGGGTTGATGCCATACGAATTCCTTGAATATGGTGATGTGTATGTACGACAATTTTCTCTTAAAAATCCATCCGCTTGCAACTCTGATAGAACATGATGTACATTCGAATCGCCTGGCTTGACGCGCATGAGGGCGCAACCTCTCCGCCATTCCTGGGAAAAAAGAATTTCAGTGTGAGATCATGACTCGTTCTCTCCTCATCGTACTCTTGCTCTTTCTCGTAATTCTCCCGGCTTTTTCCCAAACCGGCCAGATCGGAAAGAGTTCGTTCTATGTGTCACCAGCCGGAAATGACGGATGGTCAGGAACGCTCGCCCAGCCCAACAGCAGCCGATCCGATGGACCGTTTGCGACGTTCGAACGGGCACGCGGCGCGGTTCGGGATCTCCGAAACGCAGGGAGGATGCCAACGGGCGGAATCACCGTCGTGGTCCGCGCCGGTACGTACCATATTTCGAAAACCTTTCTCCTCGGACCGGAAGATTCGGGGACCGAGCAACAGCCTGTTCACTGGAAAGCCCAGCAGAACGAGAAGGTTCTGCTCTCCGGCAGCGTTCCCGTAAAAGGCTTCCGTCGTGTAGTTGACAAGACCGTCATCGCGCGGTTTGCCCCTTCGGTTCGTGAGAGGATCGTCGTCGCGGATCTAAGGGGTCAGGGCATCACCGAATACGGAGAAATCACTCAGCGCGGGAGCCCCGGTATGGAGTTGTTCTACAACGGCAAGCGGATGACCATCGCCCGCTGGCCGAACAGCGGCTGGCTGCACATCACCGACGTGCCACAAACTGGCGAGCAACAATTCAACAAGGGCCTCGATCGCGAAAAGCGATTCGACGGCGTACCGGTCGGACGTCACTATGGGCGAATTATCTACGACGGAGAGAGGCCGCGAGGATGGTCTGACGAGAATGAGATTTACACACAGGGTTACTGGACGTGGGATTGGAGTGACTCGTTCCAGAAGGTGAAATCGATCGACCCCGACGCGCATGAAGTGACATTCGCAGAACCGCATCATCACTACGGCTACACCAAAAACCAGCGGTACTACTTCCTCAACATTCTTGAAGAGCTCGATACGCCCGGAGAGTGGTACCTCGACCGGAAGAACGCTCTCCTCTATTTCCTTCCTCCCGGACCGTTATCGGCTTCATCGATTTCCGTTTCGATGCTCTCCGAACCGTTAATGACATTCGAGGGCGCGTCGAATCTCATCGTCTCGGGCTTCACATTCGAGGAGGGGAGGAATTCCGGCGCGGTGGTGAAAGAGTGCACCAACGTGCTTCTCGCGGAATGTACATTCCGCAATCTCGGTAACGAGGCTGTTACAATTGATGGCGGCACCAGAAACGGTGTGCGAAGCAGTGATCTCTACGATCTCTCCTTGAGCGGCATACGGCTCAAAGGTGGCGACAGAAAAGCACTCATTCCCGCAAACAATTTCGCCGAGAACAACCACATCCACCATTACAGTGCATGGATGCGGACCGGGCAATATGCGCTCTTTCTCGATGGCGTCGGCCAGCAGGTCAGGAACAACCGTATCCACGATGCCCCTCATGAAGGACTTTACCTGCGCGGCAATGACCATTTGATCGAGTTCAATGATGTTTATAAGGTCTGTCAGGAGACTGGCGATGCCGGCGCGCTACACACCGGGCGCGACTTTACGTGGCGGGGCAATGTCATTCGCTACAACTACTGGCATGACCTCCTCGGCCCCGGCCTTCACGGTGTGATGGGTGTCTATCTTGACGACTGGGCAAGCGGGTTTACCGTGTACGGAAATCTTTTTTATCGGGCGGGCCGCGCCATGATGATCGGCGGCGGGCGTGACAATCTGGTTGAGAACAACGTCTTTGTGGAGTGTGCACCTTCAGTTCACGTTGACGCGCGGGGTCTTGGATGGGCGAGCTACTTCTTCGACGGAACGTTGACCCTGCTTTTCGACCAGTTGAAGGAAATGAAGTATCGGGAGCCGCCCTACAGTACGAGATACCCGGAGTTGTTGACACTCGATCAGGGAAATCCGGCGTTCCCCATGGGTAACCGAGTTGTCCGGAATGTGTCTTATGGCGGCAGATGGCTGGACATTTACGATTACAACGCATTCGATTTTTCCAATGTCACAATCAGGGACAATGTCATTGCCGACACCGCGCTTTGCCGGCGGCTTCCGGGAAATTACGCGGGGTGGGACCCGTACTATCTGGATATTGACGGAAAAGATGGGTATGTACTGCTGATGAGTTCTGACGACAAGGCGAGGGAAGAGCTGAGGGGCAACACGTTTGTCAAGGGCAATCCGGGGTTTGCTGATCTCCGCAAGAAGGATTTTAGGCTGAAGAACTCATCGCAGGCGTTCGGGCTTGGATTCCGGCCCATTCCGATCGACTCCATCGGACTTGTGAAAGACGCATACCGGCAGCGAGTCCCGGAGCGATGAGAAAAGGGAATTTGAACAGAACAATTATCACACGAAACAGAAGAAAGGCCTGAGCTATGGGCGCCAAACACATTGACCAGATGATATCCATTGCACGTGCAATCATGAAAGAAGCGGATTATTGTTTCTTCATGACCCACGGAGAGTCGGGGGAAATCAATGCGAGGTTGATGCACCCGTTCGAGCCCGACAGCGAGTTCAACATCTGGCTGGGAGCAAGTCCAAATTCCCGCAAAGTGCGCGAGATCCTGCACCAGAACAAGGTTACGCTGGCTTTCATCAATCCGCGCAGCACCGCATATGTCACGCTCGTCGGAACTGCCGGTCTTGACAGCACTGCAGAACTGAAGCGAAAGTACTGGCGCTCCTACTGGAGCGACATGTATCCCGGCGGTCCCGATACAAACGAGTATGTATTGATCAAGGTTGCTCCCGAACGAATCGAATTCATGAACTTCGCGAACTCAGCACTGCCTCAACCATACGGTCTCAAACCAAACGGCTTGCAACGAAAAGACGGTGTGTGGATCGAGATCGAATCGCGCGACGCACTCTAAGCACCATCCAACCGTGGCACCATCAGCATTTACTTCCATGCGCCCACAAATCCGCGGACTCTGGATTCTTCTCGGCGTACTCCTCGTTTTTGGCGGCTGCGATTCCAGGAAGCAGGAACAGCAGAAAAAGCGTATCGCCGGAATAGTCTTCCAGGAAGATCAGTTCTTCCGGCTTATTCTCTTCGGCATGCGCGATGCAGCAAAAAAGAATGGTGTCGAGTTGCTTGAGGCAAACAGCGCCGGCAGGCCCGACAAAGAAGTGCAACTCATCAACACCTACATTGCGGGCAATGTTGACGCAATCGTCATTTCGCCGTTAAGTTCGAAAGCGTCTGTGAGCGCATTGACACGCGCCCATGAAAAGGGGATCAGGATCATTACTTATAATACCGCGCTCGACAGCGACATTCCTGTTTCCTTCATCGAAAGTGATCAGTTTGATCTTGGGGCGTCAACCGGCAAATATGTCCGCGCATACATTGAAAAGAATTTTTCCGGCAAGGCGAACATCGCCATCCTTGCGGCACATTCACAGGTTCCCGAGCAAGCGGCACTCAGGGTTGGCGGATTCAAGAGTGAGATCGCGAAGCTTACCGGCGTGAAAATCGTCGCCGAACAGGATGCATGGCTTGCAGAGCAGGCCGTGAGAAAGACCGGCGACATTCTTACTGCGAACCCGGGGATCAACATCGTTTGGTCCATGAATGAAGGCGGCACGGTCGGAGCAGCCATGGCAGTGAAAAACGCCGGGAAGGCAGGAAAGGTCGCTGTTTTTGGCACCGACAACAGTGAGCAGCTCGCTAATTTTCTGCTCGACGATGATCGCGTTTTGCACGCCGTTACCGGCCAGAGCCCGTTTGAGATTGGGTCGCTCGCCGTCGAGGCTGCCGTCAAAGCCCTCAGGGGTGAAAAGGTCGAGAAGAAGGTCTCTCTCCCGGGCGTACTGATGTCGCGCGAGAATCCTGACGAAGTCCGGAAATTCAAGGAGCGGATGAAAGAGTTGAGCAATTAGCGGATTGTCGATTGTCGATTTACACGGGTCCCCGCGCTCATCGGGAGATCTGCTCCCGATGGGAGATCGATTTGTTCCCTGAGGGGGACGCCAACCCGCTTCCCGAAATTTCCGCGCAGTTCAAATGGTTGAGCAACGGTTGGCAAAACTGGCACGGAAATTAAACGCACACGTCAAGCCGTCCAACTCACCTTCCGATGATTTCGGTGGCTGGGGATCAGGTGCACACAACATCCAATTGTCCAATCTTCTCATTGCTAAGACCCGAGACCGATCATGGCAAAACTCATCAAGATTGTTTTGTTGATTATCACCTTCTCCGTTCTGCTTGCGAGCTGCACATCAAAGAAATCCGAGCATACAAAGAAGCGTATCGCGGGCATCGTTTTCCAGGAAGACCAGTTCTTCCGCCTTGTCCTTTTCGGCATGCGTGATGCGGCCGGGAAATATGACATTGAACTGCTCGAAGCCAACAGCGCGAACAAACCCGACAAAGAAGTTCAGCTTATCAACACCTACATCGCCAACAATGTCGATGCCATCGCGATCGCACCGCTGAGCGCCAGGTCGTCCGTTAACGCACTTGAGCGGGCGCACGAAAAGGGAATCACCGTTGTGACGCACAACATGACGCTCGAAAGCGATCTCGCCGCGGCGTCGATCGAAAGCGATCAGTTCGACATTGGAGCATCGACCGGGAAAGCGGCGCGTGAGTATATCGAGAAGAAGCTTGGCGGAAGAGCGAAGGTTGCCATCATCGCATTTCAATCACAGCTCCCGGAGCAGAGTTCTGTCCGATCAAACGGATTCAAGAGTGAAATCTCGAAGCTCCCCGGCGTCACAATCGTGGCTGAACAGGATGCCTGGCTGGCCGAGCAGGCGGTGAAAAAGGTTGGTGACATCCTCACGGCAAATCCAGGCGTGAACATCGTCTGGTGCGCGAATGAGGGAGGCACCGTTGGCGCAGTCATGGCCGTCAAAAACGCCGGCAAAGCCGGCAAAATTGCCGTCTTCGGCACGGACACGAGCGAGCAGCTTGCGGCATTCTTGCTTGATGACGTCAATATCCTTCAGGCAATCACAGGTCAGCGTCCGTTTGAGATCGGCTCGATGGCGATCGAGGCCGCTGTCAAGGTCCTGAAAGGCGAGAAAGTCGAGAAGAAGGTCTCCCTCCCCGGTTTCCTCCTGAGCCGGGAAAAGCCCGACGAAGTGAAGCAGTTCAAAGAGCGTTTGAAGGAAATGAGCAAATAGCCCGCCCGTCGCCGGCATGACCAAACCCTATCTCAAAACGGGTGGAAGGAATCACGCAAAGCCGCCCCCGAACCAACAACGTTCGGGGCAAGCATGTCGCCAAGAACGAAATATTGTAGACGGCCTTTGCGTCTTTGCGACTTTGCCCGCCCGCCTCAGAGAGCACCAAAGGTCAGGCGGGCGTAAGGATTTTTGAGATGGCTGATCATCTTCCCCACGCTCTGCAGACGATTTCCCTCCGCAAGGAGTATCCAGGCACCGTCGCCCTGAACGATGTCAGCGTCGCATTTACCGGCGGCAAGATTCACGCCCTCATCGGAAAAAACGGCGCCGGCAAGAGCACGCT
>DOWV01000137.1:995-3783 GCA_003519375.1 Bacteroidota bacterium | reverse complement strand
CGATGGCACCGAAGTCGTACTTCGCTCGCCCCATGACGCTCTCCAACGCGGCATCGTCGCCGTCCACCAGGAACTCAGTCTCGTTCCTGAGTTGAGCGTCGCCGAGAACATCCTCCTCGGAAGACTCCCCGAAAAGAAGATCCTCGGCCAATCGGTGATTCATTGGGGCGCTGTTTACACGCGCGCCGAGGAAATCCTCCGCGGCCTCGGTGTCACTATCGATGTTCATGCTCCCGCAGGAACGCTTGGCGTTGCACAGCAGCAATCCGTGGAGATCGCCAAGGCGATGTCGTACAACCCGTCGATACTGATACTCGATGAGCCAACGTCGGCGCTTGCACAGCAGGAGACCGAACGGCTTTTCAGCCTTTTGAAGACACTCTCCACGCGCGGCGTCGTCCTTCTCTATATAACCCACAGGCTGCAGGAACTGAAAGAAATCGCCGACACCGTTACGGCGCTTCGGAACGGTTCTCTGGTCGGAACTATCGACATCACAGAGGCTACGCCGTCAACCATCGTTCATATGATGTTCGGAGAGACGGTGCAGCGGGCACGACCGACAGACCTCCCCGCTCCCACCGAGCCCTTCCTTGAAGTTCGCTCTTTCTCGAGACACGGAGCCTTCCATGATGTGAGCTTCTCTGTGAAAAGAGGCGAAGTGCTCGGTATCGCGGGCCTGCTCGGTTCGGGCCGCACAGAGCTCCTTCGCGCCATCTTTGGCGCAGACCCGGCGGATAGCGGAGAGATTATCATCGATGGTCAGCATGTCAAACCCGAGCGCCCCGAGCAAATGAGAGACCTCGGCGTAGCTCTCACACCCGAGAATCGAAAAGACCAGGGATTGGTTCAGCTTCTGAGCACGCGGGTCAACCTGTGTCTGGCTAGTCTCAATCGAGTCGTATCGCGCGGCTTTTTGACCGCCGATCGTGAAAACAACATCGTGCGAAAGAATGTCCGGGAGCTGGATATCACCGTCGCCAATACCGACGCTCCAGTGGCGTTCCTGAGCGGAGGAAATCAGCAGAAAGTGGTCGTGGGAAAATGGCTGAACACAAATCCGCGGCTTGTACTTCTCGACGAACCGACGCGCGGCATTGATGTGCAGGCAAAGCAGCAGATGTTTCAGATCATCTGGGATATGAGCCGCCGGGGAATCGGCTGCATCGTGGTCTCGAGCGAGCTTGAAGAGCTTCTTGACATCTGCCATCGCATCCTGATTATGCGTCAGGGCCGGATCATCGGCGATGTGCGGCCTGGTGAAATTACGCTCGAAAATCTGTTCGCGGTTTGCATGAAAGAGGAAGTATGAACATACCTGCACGGCTCCGGTCGATGTTCCGCCATGGGATTCTCGAGGCCATCCTCGTGGTGCTCTGCATTGTTCTGGCCTTCACAGCCTCCGGGTTTCTGACCCCCGACAATCTGCTGAACGTCCTGCGAAATGTCTCCATGCAGGGTGTGATCGCATTCGGCATGACGATGGTGATAATCGCAGGAGAGATTGATCTGAGTGTCGGATCGGCCGTGGCGTTCGCCGGCTGCCTGACTGCGTTCCTCACGCAGAAGCTCACCGGTGAGTGGCTCACGCTCCCCGTGCCACTGGCAATTACCGTCTCTATTCTTGTCACCATGACGGTCGGCTACTTCATCGGCACATTCACCGGACTCATGCGAACGAAGTACCAGGTCCCGAGTTTTATCACAACGCTTGCGCTCATGACCGGACTCTCAGGCGCTGCCGAACTGATCACAAACGGATTCCCCCTGACGCCGTTTCCCGCTTGGTACAATTTCATCGGCGGCGGCTATCTTTCGGGAATCCCGTTTCCCGCCCTGATTTTCCTCCTGACATTCGGCGTCTTGCAGGTGTTGATGAATCACACCTCGTTCGGCCGCTCTGTCTATGCTGTCGGCGGCAATGCCGAAGCCGCACGCCTCAGCGGCATCAACGTCCCGCGTGTGAAGTCGATGGTCTTGGGCATTACGGCGCTGCTGGCCGCTCTGAGCGGTGTGATGGTCTCCTCTGAGATTATGTCGGGCACACCGACAACGGCCAAAGGGTGGGAGCTTGATGTCATTGCGGCTGTGATTATTGGCGGAACGAGTCTCATGGGGGGTGTGGGGAGAATCTGGGGAACGATGGTCGGCGTCATTTTCCTCGGAGTAATCATGAATGGAATGACGCTTTTGAATGTGAGCGAGTACTGGCAGCATGTTGTGCGGGGCACCATTATACTTGTCGCCGTGCTGCTCAATCTCCTTCAAAAAGAGAACACGAAATCATGAACGGATACCAGCGGATCAAAGCTGTTCTCTCCGGAGAAGAGCCGGACACAGTCCCCGTGATGCTCCATAATTTCATGATGGCCGCACGGGAGGCCGGCATGACGATGGAGCAATTCCGCAGCGATCCCCGGGAAATGGCACGTGCATTCATCGAGTCAGTGGAGAGATATGAATTCGACGGCGTCCTCATCGATGTTGATACCGTGACGCTCGCCGGCGCGGCCGGAGTTCCTGTCAACTTTCCGCGTGATCAGGCTGCGCAGCCGGCGGGAGCGCGGCTTCACAGTATCGACGAGGTGCTTGATCTTCCTCCGGTGGATATCCGGACCTATCGCCCGGTGCAGGTGTGGCTCGAAACGGCATCAATTCTTGTACGGCATTTTGACAGCAATATCTTCATTCGCGGAAACTGCGACCAATCGCCTTTCTCACTCTCCAGCCTCATCCGGGGAATCGAGCCCTGGCTGATGGACATTGCAGACGAGGATAAGCACGAGCT
>DOWV01000137.1:392-733 GCA_003519375.1 Bacteroidota bacterium | reverse complement strand
GGTCCGGAGCTGATCTCACCCGATATGTTCAGAACATTTGCATTGCCGTACGAGCGACGCATCGCAGACGCATCTCATGCCCTCGGCTTGCCGTATTTCCTTCACATCTGCGGCAACACGGAACCGATCATCGATGCGATGCTTGAGAGCGGATCCGACGGCCTGGAGCTCGATTACCGCACAAGCCCGCAACTTGCTCACGACAAAATGAGGGATCGTGCGGTCTTCATCGGGAACATTGATCCAAGCGGCGTATTGGCTCTCGGAACGCCGGAGCTTGTCGAACAGAAAACGCGGGAACTCCTGACCGTCTTTGCTGACACACCCCGGTTTATCTTGAA
>DOWV01000137.1:0-275 GCA_003519375.1 Bacteroidota bacterium | reverse complement strand
TTACGCCGCCGGAAAATTTGAGGGCAATGATAAGTACTGCGAGGAGCTACTAACTTCTTCATTCGATATTCGTTAATCGATATTGGATATTCACAAAGGTAGACTTTCCAACGGAGTGTTCCTGAAAATATCGAATATCGAACACCCAATAATGAATAGTGAAGTTGGTTGTTTGCACTATAGTCCTCTATGACCTCCAAAGAACGAGTCCACTCCGCCCTCGCCCGCGAGCCTGTTGACCGCGTGCCAATCTTCATGTGGTTTCACCCGGAAAC
>DOWV01000015.1:3933-8253 GCA_003519375.1 Bacteroidota bacterium | reverse complement strand
TTCGGAGTTTTTGCGTACGCGCTGAAGGAAAAGATTACGAGGCGGTGGTAGATGGAAAGGCGCTCGGAGTTCCGTGGTTGCCTCGATCTGGGGCTGAAGCCCCTTTCTTCTTGTTTGTGATGTTACCCCGAGCTGCCCGCCTGCGTCCTTCGGACTACGGCGGGTAAAAAGCTCGGGGCAATTTGCCTGGCTGATCTGGAGTTGTATTCAGAGTTGCCCCGTCCTTTGTGACGGGGTCAAAATCTCCGGAGCAGGAATTGGGTTTTAACCCCATTCAATTCGATTAGATGAGGATTGAAATCATGAAAACACTCATCTCGTTTTTGGCTCTCCTGTTCTCATGCCTCAGTATGTTGGCCGCAAGCGACCCCGCATACTATGTCAAGAAATCCTCCTGGAATGAAACAATGCGGAGTTCCCGCGAAGCTCTCATCAAAATGAGAGGGAACGATACCGCCTTTCGCCAGAAGGCCCTGGGGCCCTGGTACGTCGCCGGACCCTTCAAAGCGAAGTCAGCGACCGCCTTCTCTGATGTTTTCGAGCCCGAGAAGGGGATCGATTTGTCTGCCTCATACAACACCGGAGCGATTCGGTGGCTTCAGCGGGCGGATTTGAAAGACGGCGCCGTCGTCGATCTGGGGCCGGAGATTCTCTGCGCGTACTATCTGTACCGAACCATCACGGTTCCGCAAGACACCGTGTTACCGGCCTCGCTGGGCAGCGACGATGGCATAAAGGTGTGGGTCAATGGCGTTGAGATTTTTTCCAACAACATCGATCGGGGCTGCCATCCCGACCAGGAACATGTCGATATTGTCCTGAAGAAGGGAGAAAACAAGTTCCTTCTGAAGATCAATAACAACCAGGGCGGCTTCGGATACTATTTTCGGCTTGAGGATGCGGGTTTCAATGCTATCTGGAAGCTGGTGAAACGGGATTTCAAGGATCCGGGAAGCGTGCGCGAGATGGAGTGGGAGCTGACGGATAGCATCTGGGTGGCCGATTGGACTGTCGGCGATCTCATGGAGATCGCCTCTCGCTATGTTCGAACCGGTTTATTCGATACACCGGAAGAGATGCGCGTCGCAAGTGTTGCTGCCGGCAATGTGAAAAGTCCGGCCGATCTGCAAAAAGTTCGCAGCCGGTACCTTAAGAACCACGAAGCGAACCTCGCGCCCTACATACTTACTCCGAAACCTTCTCCCAGGCCGAAGATCAATGGACCGAAGGTTTTTGGCGTCCGGCCGGGTCATCCGTTTCTGTTCGCGATTCCCGCCACAGGTACGCGGCCGGTGGAGTTTACGGCTGACGTGCTTCCTGCCGGACTCGCCCTTGACAAGGCCACAGGCCTCATCACCGGCATCGCACACGAACGGGGATCCTACCTTGTGATGCTCAGGGCAAAGAACAAGCTTGGAACCGCCACGCGCCCGTTCAAGATTATCGTCGGCGATCAGATCGCGCTGACGCCGCCGCTCGGCTGGAATAGCTGGAACTGTTTCGCATCGGCCGTCGACGATCAAAAGGTCCGATCTGCTGCCGACGCGCTGGCCAAAAGCGGCCTGATGGAGCACGGCTGGTCTTACATCAACATCGACGATTGTTGGGAGATCAAGCCGAACAGCGACGATCCGATGCTCATCGGCGAGCCCAGGAACGCGAAGGGGATGATCAATACGAATAGGAAATTCCCCGATATGAAAGGCCTGGCCGACTACATTCACAATCTCGGTCTCAAGATGGGTATTTACTCATCGCCCGGACCGCTCACGTGTGCGGGATATACGGCTTCGTATCAATACGAAGAGAACGACGCGCGGCAGTACGCGGAATGGGGCATCGACTATTTGAAATACGACTGGTGTTCGTACGGCCGGATCGCGAAGGACCGGAGTCTTCCGGAGCTGAAGAGGCCGTACTTCGTGATGCGTGCCGCGCTCGATAAGGTCGATCGTGATATCGTCTACAGCCTTTGCCAGTACGGAATGGGTGACGTGTGGAAATGGGGCGGCGAGGTTGGCGGCAACTGCTGGAGAACGACGGGCGACATCACCGATACGTGGGAGAGTATGGCGGGAATCGGCTTCTCGCAGCACGGTCAGGAAGCGTACGCGACGCCGGGTAACTGGAATGATCCGGACATGCTGGTGGTTGGAAAGGTTGGCTGGGGTCCGCAGCTTCACCCGACGAAGCTGACACCCAACGAGCAGTACACGCATATCAGTCTCTGGAGTCTCCTCTGTTCACCGCTCCTTATCGGCTGTGACATGACACAGATGGATGATTTCACAAAGAGCCTCCTGACGAACGATGAGGTGCTGGAGGTCAGTCAGGATCCTCTGGGCAAGCAGGCGGCTCGCATTGCCGTCGACGGTGACCTGGAAGTCTGGGCGAAAGACATGGAGGATGGATCCAAAGCCGTCGGATTGTTTAATCGCGGCGTCTGGAAATCGGAGGTCAAGGTGCGGTGGAGTGATCTCGGCATTCAGGGTAAACAGCTGGTGCGTGATCTGTGGCGGCAGAAAGATTTAGGAAAATTCAGCGACGAGTTCAAAACATCCGTGCCGAGGCATGGTGTGGTGCTCGTGAAAATTTCTGGCAGTTAGGGCGAATTGTCACTTCGCCCGACGTTTCTTGCATCCGAGTTTTCGCAAGTATTGCGTCGCCGTATTCAAGAATAGTCGATATCCGGTCGCAAAATGCGACCGGATCCGAACATATGAAAGGACCAATGATGCGAGCAAAGTGGTTCACGCTGATGGGCTTTGTACTGTTTGAACTGGTCGTTGTTTTTGCGCAGCCAAAACCTCCAGTCTTCACGCGCGCTGACACACTGCGCGGAACTCTCTCTCCCGAGCGCACCTGCTACGATCTGAACTACTATCACCTCGACGTAAAGGTCGATCCATCCAATCAGACGATTCAAGGATCGAACGACATCTACTTCACGACAGTCGATCCGTTCACGCGGATGCAGATCGATCTCTTCAAGAATCTGGACATTGACAAGATCGAGTTCGACAACGGGGTCACAACGAGTTTTACGCGCGAAGGCAACGCGGTGTTCGTGGAGTTGCCGAAGGAACTTCAGACGGGGTCACGCCATCACATCAAGGTGTTCTACGGCGGTAAACCGACGGTGGCTGTGAATCCTCCATGGCAGGGAGGGCTCACGTGGGCGAAGGACTCCAGCGGGAATCCGTGGGTGGCGGTTACATGTCAGGGACTCGGAGCCAGCGTCTGGTGGCCGAACAAGGATCACCAGGCCGACGAGCCTGACAGTATGCTTCTCAGTGTCACGGTGCCGAAGGGACTGATGGACGTCTCGAACGGCCGGCTGCGCGGGACGAAAGAACTTCCGGACGGTTGGACGCGGTACGATTGGTTCATCAGCTATCCGATCAACAATTACAATGTGACGATCAATATCGCAAAGTACGCGCACTTCAGCGATGTCTATGGGAGCTCGCCAAAGCTGACACTCGACTATTATGTGCTGCCGGAAAACGTCGAGCGGGCAAAGAAGCACTTTGGGCAGGTGAAGCTGATGATGGAAGCGTTCGAGAAGTATTTCGGCAAGTACCCGTTTCCGAATGATGGATATAAGCTGGTCGAATCACCCCACCTGGGCATGGAGCACCAGAGCGCTGTGGCGTACGGGAACAGGTATCTCGGCGGCTATCGTGGACGCGCCCCTTCAGCGGCAGGACTGAAATTCGATTTCATAATTATACACGAGAGTGCTCACGAATGGTGGGGGAATGCCGTGACGTCGAAAGACGTGGCTGACATGTGGATTCACGAAAGCTTCGGGGCGTATGCCGAAGCGCTTTACGTCGAACATTTTTGGGGATACAAAGAGGCGCTGGCATACATCAACGGCAAGAAGCCGAATGTCGGCAACTCCACGCCGATCATCGGTGTCTACAATGTCCAAAAGTCCGGCTCGGGCGACATGTACGACAAAGGTCAGCTTGTGCTCAACACGCTGCGAAGTGTGATCGACAACGATCCGCTCTGGTTCTCGACCGTCAGGGGTTTGTACGAGACGTTCAAGTATCAGACAATCACAGCGGACGATGTTTTTGGCTTCGTGAACAAGAAGACGGGAAAGGATTTCGGGTATTTCTTTGACCAGTACTTCAAGTTCACGAAGATCCCCGAGCTCGATGTCAGGCTGACCTACAGGGCGGATACGGTGGTCATGAGTTATCGATGGATCGCAGACGTCAAGGAGTTTCAGATGCCTGTGAGAGTGACGACAGCTCCGGGCAAGTTCGAATTCATCACTCCGACCACATCGCCGCAGCGCATGATAAT
>DOWV01000015.1:1863-3780 GCA_003519375.1 Bacteroidota bacterium | reverse complement strand
GGGAGCGGGAGGTCGTCGTGGTTTTGAGATGGCGAAGGGAACTCTCCCCCGGTGTCAGGACTTTTTTATCCGCCACGCTTTGTGGCGGAGGTCCTGACACGCACAGGTAACAACATTCGGTGTTTTCAGGTCGGTGTTGAGAGCTAACTCCCGACACCGGAACAAAGGTGTAAGTCCTTCAAGGACTAATTCAGGGGGGTGTATGTACAGTCGTCGTCAATTCCTCAGCACGCTCTCTGTCACGAGCGGTCTTGTGATGTTCGATCTTCGAGGCCTGATACGCTCGCGTTTTAGAGCCGGGTATTTCGGCTTGAACGAGTTCATTGAAAACAACCCGGATGCTGTCTTCGTGCTGCGCACAAATGTCGATTCAAAAACAAATAGCACTGCTATCAAGGATGTCGGAAGACAGTTGGGGGTGTCCCTGTTCCAAATAAAGCCGGACGCGAACTCAGGATTTCCAACGAGCGCGAGCGTGGCTCTTAAGCCGAATATTACCTGGTGGTCATGGGATCAGCCCCCCATTGAAAATGTCATGGGCATTCATACCGACCCGAATTTTGTCGAAGGAATTGTGGGCCGGTTGACTGAACTTTCGATTCCGGCAGGCAATATTTCCATTTGTGAAGCTAATTATCATGGTCCCGATTCAATTGACGGAAAACTGTATGCGGAGATGGCAAATCGCACCAATGTCGGTCTGAAGAATGTCAGTGCAGGCATCGGGTTGATCGACGAAAGCGATGTTCACTGGGTCGATGTCCCGGACGGACTTTGGTTCAAGACAATTCCGTATTTGTGGCCGACAAATTCCAGCAATTCGTGTCTCATCAATCTTGCGAAGCTCAAATCTCATTCCATGGGGATGACCCTCTGTGCCAAGAACATACAGGGCGCAATGGCTCGCCCCTACGTAATGCATTGCACAGGGTGGAACACCGAGATGGCGGGTGTGGATTCCAAGCACATCGTTCCCGGCGCCTTCGCCGCGATCAAAGACAACTACACCCGGCATAAGAATGCGGGCATTCCACGCTGGGATCTCCCCGGAGAGTCAAGCGGAGGTCTCTGGATGGAAACCTGGGCTTCACGATGCCTGGATAACAATTCCGTGCTCAAACCCTTGATTAATATTGTGGAAGGTGTCTACGGTCGCGAAGGAGCATTTGTTACCGGGCCCTATGACGGTTATGGAAAAGACATTCTTACCAATGTGATTCTCTTTGGCAAGAATTCATTTCACGTGGATGTCATCGGTACCTATCTTGCGGGACATGAGCCGGGCAATTTTGGACTCTTCCACATGGCAAAAGAGCGCAAGTTATCGAAGTACTTGAATCCCAGTGAGATCCCGCTCTATACCTGGAAACTCGATGGGACGGCAACACGAAGCGTTCTTGGCGAATTTTCTCGAACGCCGATCAGAACACCCTATCTTCAGAAAGCCGGCGAAGAGCAGTACCATCTGGTGAATGAACCATACAACTATACATCAGCTGTATCAGAGCCAGCCTCAAGATTGAATCGCCCGGATGTGTTTGCGATTCAGCAGAATTTCCCCAACCCATTCAATCCTTCGACATCAATTCAGTTTCATATTCCAAAAGCAGGATTTGTACTTATTGAGATTTTTGATGTCCGGGGCAGCCGTGTCGCTGTTCTCGTGAATGACCATTTGCATGCGGGCAACCATTTGACAGTTTGGCGTACTCAGAATACTCCGTCAGGTACTTACTACTACAGGATGAGTTTCCAGGGTTCAGCAATAACAAGAGCAATGGTCTTGCTGCGCTAATTCAACATGACGGATCTGCACAGACTTGAAACCGAAAGATCTTATGTGAATGTCCGTTTCGGTTGGAGTTATGTTGATCCGAGGCTCCAGGAGAACAGGGGGAGCGGGAGGTCGTCGTGGTT
>DOWV01000015.1:0-1726 GCA_003519375.1 Bacteroidota bacterium | reverse complement strand
GGGAGGTCGTCGTGGTTTTGAGAGGAACTGAGGGGGGGTGCAGTGGGATGCAGTGTTGCGTGGGGCAATTAATGCGGGTCGCGAATGAGTGCTCTATCTATAGGCGGATCATTCTAGTCAATGTTAGGTGGCGTATCACAAAATGAAAACACATTGGACACAGCAGGACATTCTTGATCTTATCAAGAATCAAATTGAGGAAAGTTTGAATCTTGAGTATAAGGCCGCCGATGCCCTCGATAAATCTTCTGATTCAAAGAAGAGAGAAATTGCCAAGGATGTTTCTGCGATGGCAAACTCTGATGGAGGCACTATCGTCTACGGGATTAGGGAATACGGCGATGCCACGAGGAGACATTTGGCGGAAAGAATCGATCCCATCAATAGGACCAATGCCTCTAAGGAATGGTTGGAACAAATACTGGGTACCAACGTTTTTCCACGAATATCCAATATCACCATAGAACCTATTCCTATTGGCGAATCTCCCACCGATGTGATCTACGTGGTCACAATTCCTAAGAGCGATACCGCGCACCAAGCCAGCGATAAGAGGTACTACAAGAGATTCAACTTCCAGTCTGTTGCAATGTATGACTATGAAATTCGAGACATTCTTAACCGTTCACAGAATCCAGTTATCGATATAGAGTTTGCGATAGAGAGAGAAACATATGAGGTTAGGAGCAGCGTCCCTGAGATTCCTGTTCTCGGCTCTGGGAGGCGAGAACCAGAGTTTCGCACGGATATTGAACTTCTAGTATTTGCATACAATAATGGCAGAGTATTGGCGAAATATGTGAATTGTCATTTAGAAGTCCCAGAATCCGTTCTATTGTCAGATGAGCATCCAGATCCAGATGTTTTTGAGAAGGATGGTGTTCGATATGTGAAACGAAATCGCGACAATACAGAAAGAGACGTCGTCAGAATCGGAGGGCAAGGAGCATTTTCATATCCCAACTATGGCCCCGCCAGATACTTCCCCATTTTACCAAAAACGAGGACATCGTTGTCGACTAATTTAAGAAAGCGAATACTGCTCAACACAGACCTTCAGTTCTATGATCGGAAGATCTTCTGGACTGTTAACGCCGACAACGCTGAGCCGATTGCGGGTGAGTGCTTCCTCCGGGACATTACAATCAAGGACAAACCAGTGCATTAGATACGCCACCTAACCAGCCGCTCAAGCTGACTGGAATGAAGGAGCGCGCAAATTCGATTCCAGTGTGACGTCTTGGTTACTCAACAGAGAGCTCAACTACAATCATCCATCGGTGCCCTTCCTGTCCGTTGGGTTGCTGATGGCTCTGTCATTTGTGTCGATCCGTAGTTGATTTGTCAGATAGGTCAGAATATGAAAAAAGCAACGATCCTCGTGCCAGTGATCTCTTCGCTAGGAGCCATGGCTTCAATGGGGTGGTTTTTTCTAGACCCTGGTCTTGAGCCTTTTGTGGCGGGTCTTGTTTGTTTGACTGCGGTTCTAGTGGAGAGCGTGAACGCTCAAATAAGACTGACAAAGCTCCAGGATGAAGATCTATCAAAAAGACTGGACTCGATCCGGGAGCTAAAACAAGTAGTTGATGATATTCCGCGAGGATCGGCAGATGAGCTATTGAAGAAACTCGACGGAGATACGGAATTATGCAGATCGCTCACTTCACGCATGGTGCGACTTTTCGGCCTTCGTAGAGAACTGATACCCAACCTAGAACCGGAACTA
>DOWV01000010.1 GCA_003519375.1 Bacteroidota bacterium | reverse complement strand
GGTAGGTATGCACGTCCTCGATGCCAAAGGCATCAATCTTGTGAGGGCTGGCCGATTGCTCGAATTGCAGATTCAACCCATCCTTCAGGATCGTGCACGGGTGAAGATACTCATCCAGCGTTGGTATCGCGGGATAGATCACCAGGTGTCCCCCCTGTTTCACGTAAGAGACGAGAAACTCCTGCGTAGCGCCGTCCATGAATTCCGTTGTCGCGACCCACAGCTGCTTGTATCTCAACAGGGAATCAAGGTCCGGATCTTCCAGATCGCTGATATCATAACCGATATTCAGGGTTTGCAGTGCCCGCAGCATGCCGTTGAAGAAAATCTCTTCGCGAACAAACCTCGGATCAAGCGAGAGACCCAGTTTGTCGACATGAAGTTTTTTTTCTTTGAGAATCTGCGACGAAGTGAGCTCAGTGCAGAAATACGGCTTGTAGAATCCTGCGCAAACAGAAGCCTTGGTTTCGCTTCGCAGGAGGTTCTCATGTTCCCGGTTGATGAATCTTCCAATTTCCCCGGTGACATCGTAGAGATCCGATTTCACAGCCCGATCACTGAGCGGCGTTTGAAAATAGAACGTCTTGCCGTAGTATCCCTTCCCCTTGGGATTGATTCCCTGTGAGAACATGTAGTAGTTGAAACCCCTCAAGCCGTGCGCAAGTGAGGCAAAGTAAAACGTCCTCATGTCATTGGCGTCGTTTTTGACCTGGTGTTCCCGGGTACCCGCCTGGAACTCGGGCGCCCAGACGGGTGCGAAGGGCTGCAAAGCTTGCAGGATCTTGTTGCAGGCCAGATCGGAGCCGGCATTACGAAAGGATACGAATTCCGGAATATGGTCGAGGCCGAACACGACGTCCTTGTGCGTCTTCATGACTTGTGCATAAGTGCTTATGAGCATCGGTAGTTCTGCGGCACCCCCATAGATCCAGCCAGGGATGTTATGAGTGAGCTGTACGTTGACTCCGTAGGTTCGAATTCTCTTGATGAGAATGTCCAGGTACCGTGCATAGTAGTGCCTGTAGAATAGATGAAAGTCATAATAAGCCCGGTACTGCTGCCTGTTTTCAATGCACCCCCGTGGCATAGCCACATCACCAAAGGTCGCATGAAGCGCTTCGTACGTTGTATTCAGATTCTCAATCGTTCCGTACCTGTCCTTCAGGAATTCTCTGTAGAGCTTTGTCACCGATTCATTGTAGTCAACTTTGCCGGACAACCATTGAAACAAGCCAACTTCGTTGCAGACCTGCATCATCGTTATCGGTCCCCCTCGGGACTCCTGGTACCGCGCAAGAAGTGGCATGATTTGATCATACCAACGAAAGGCGCTGTCAAGAAACTCTTCTGACATGTACGACATCCGATCAGGAGCAATCACATTCCCGTGTTCATCAAGTGCCCTTGCATTCTTGCCACACCGCTTGACGAACCATGACGGAAGCCCGTGTAATTCATATTCGGCAAGTATGTACGGGCCGGGCTTTACGATAAGTTGCAGTCCGATTTTCTTGCACAGCTCGATATACTTCACCAGGTTTCGGGCTGCGTTCGTTTTTCCGGAAAAATCGAACTTCTTTTCCTCGTATTCATGCCAATCCCACGGTATGTACGTCGAAGTCGAGTTGGCTCCTGTTCGCTTCAACAAGACAAGGTGCTGCTCCCAACGACGCGGTTCTATTCTGAAATAGTGTATCTCTCCGGAAACTACAAAGGTGGGTTTCCCGTCTTTCAAAAAGTATCCATCCGCAACAGTGAAGCTCATTTCATCATCCATCGCTATTTGACTTCATCCAACCAGCCGCCGGTAAATCCGGCGCGCCGTAATCCGGACCGAATGTACGGATTCTTGCGCATGGTTTTCCAGACCATTTCATTCCGATGGTTTTCAATGGCAATAAGGATTGGCCCCTGATCTATGCCGAGATAGTCAGGATCGAACCAGCCGTCCGGTGTAGCAACCGTTACATAGGTCGGATTGAACGCGTCCGCGAATCCATATTCACGATATAATTTGCTTCCGTAGCGTTGCTTCATCGCTTTTAGTGCGGGAAGTGATATCTCGGGTGTAAACATGATCGAACCACCGGCTGCTGTTGGGGCGATTGTGCCGTCATCATTTGTCCAATCTGCGGACGCACCCCGGGCCGCATACCCCTCAAAGCGACGTTGTATTCCATCGATGGTGAGCGTCCCATGCGCCGGACCATCGCATGCAGTCAATCCCCAAATGGATTCGGAGTAATCACGGTATTTACGCGGGTTTTCCTTTGCATATGCCTGCTGGGAGTACGTCGCACGCCTCGAGTTTTCGAAGTAGTCGTGTCCTCTTGAGCGATTAAATGGATCTTGAATTCCACGAAAATCGATCCAGCAATGAGAATACTGATGTCCAAACAGCGGGCCAAAACTAACAAACGTACTGCCGAAGTATTCCAAATACGCGTACGTCTCTGTCCATTTCTTCCAGGCGTCCTGCGTAATCGGGTGCGTAGGCGAGCCGATCGCCAGGATATAAAGGATCATCGCTTCATTGTAGCCGTGCCATAAGGATCGACTGTAGCCTCGTTCCGGTGTCCATGACATGTTGAGAAGCGGTGGCGAATCATGCTGAAACCACGTCCAGTCGATTCTGCGGTACATCGAATCAGCATAGGCTCGAATGGCCCGTTCAGTAGGTGTATCGGCATCGAAGTACGATTGGCAAAACAATGCGCCGGCAAGGAGCAATCCGGTATCGATCGTGGACAATTCAACATGCTGATCGAATCGCAATCCCGAATCCTCACGGACGAAATGGTAGTAGAAACCCTTGTGACCGGCGGTGCCGGTCGCATCCGGTGCTTGAGGAAGAGTGTACAGCAGACGGAGCGTGTGAAGAACGCGGTCGGCCGCCGAATCCCGGGGAACGTATCCCTGCTCCACACCAATGCCGTAGGAGGTGAGGCCGAAGCCGATCGCGGCGACGCTTGAAAACGTTCGATTCGGCCAGCGATCGGGGGTCAATCGGGTGAGAGGATTTGGTGTTTCCCAGAACCAACGAAACGTTCGGTGGGCAAGATCATCAAGGAAGGGATCGTTTGCCTGTGGTATTTGCGCGCACGCAAACGAAATACAGGCGCTCAGAACAAGAACTAGCAGTCTTATCATTGGGTCAGCGGACGAGTACCATGTGCCGTGTCTGAACGTGATCGGCGGCCTGAAGCCGATAGAAATACGTCCCACTTGGGAGATTCGCCGCATCGAAATGGACCTGATGCCGGCCGGCCGCTTTCATTTCATGTACCAGCGTTGCGACTTCTCGCCCTAACAGGTCGAAGACTTTCAGGAGCACCAGGTTCTGCGAGGGCAATTCGTAGCTAATCGTGGTTGACGGATTAAATGGATTAGGATAGTTCTGTGCAAGTTCGATGCTTCCGGGGAGAATCGCGGCATCAGCAACGTCCGTCGTGAAAGTAAATCCCGCGCGCTGCAGCCCTTGTTGAATGATGCCGCTCTTCATGAAGGTCCTCCAGACGGATTGCGTCCGGTAGTTCTCAGCCATCAAAAGGATCGGCCCTTCATCGATCCCGATTTCGTCCGGTCCCCACCAGTTCTTCGTCAGATTGAACGCATCGCGGAACCCGTAGGGAGTCCACAACTGGGTTCGATACGTGTTGTACATGTACCTCAACGTCGGGATGCAGATCTCCGGAGCAAAGGGAATCGATCCGCCCGCTGCAGTCGGAGCAATTGTTCCGTCGTCATTGAATTGTGTGCCTCGCGCCGCATAGTTGTTCGGAGGCGGGCCGTCACACGCGGTCAATCCCCATACGTTGCCGCTATAACCGGTGAACGCCCCGGGATTGTCCATACAGTAGTTGCGCTGAGCAATGGTCGCGCGGCGTGAGTTCTCAAAATAGTCGATCCCCTTTGATCTCATATAGGAATCGGCGATATTCCGAAAATCGACCCAGCAATGAGAGTACTGATGACCGAACAACGGCGGGAATGCGACGTAGTAATTGCTCAGCCAATTGTTGAAGAACCAGCTATAGCCGCTCGTCCACGAATTCCACACTTGCGGCGGAACCGGGTTCGATGTGGCACCTATCGCCATGATGTTGAGCACCATCGCTTCGTTGTATCCAATCCAGCGAGCGTTAATAAATCCGCTTGTGGGGAACCAGCCCATGGTGAGGGACATCTGATTGTTGCGCATCCAGTTCCAGTCAATGCGATTGAAGAGCGAGTCTGCGAGCCCACGGATCGTTGTTTCGAGACTGTCGCTACCAGCGAAGAATTCCCGCGCGTAGAGAACGCCCGCCATCAGAAGTCCGGTATCAATGGATGACAATTCGCTGTCCCAGGTTCGAAATCCGGTTCCCATGTCAAGGAAATGATAGTACCAGCCTTTGTATCCGGTGACGTCGCTGACGGCTGTTCCTTGTGGGAGGTTCCACAAGGTTCTAAGCGTTGTCAGCGTCCGATGAGCAGCTTCTGCACGCGTGATCCATTCGCGTTCAACTCCAATGCCGTACGCCGTCAAGCCGAATCCAACTGCCGCAACGCTGGAAGGCGCGGCGGCCTGGCTCCGATCGCGAATCAGTCCATTGAGGGGATTTGCTTCGTACCAAAAATAGTCGAAGGCCGTTGCTTCCAGGTAGTCCAGGAATTCATTGTCGTCTGCAAAGGCCTTCGCGGAAACCGCAACCGTATCAGAACTCGCGCTTTCCCCCTGAGACGTCACGGAACGGACATAATACCAACGGGCCTGATCATTCGTGACATCGAAGTCCACAAATCCCGGCGAAACTGTG
>DOWV01000392.1:1835-4592 GCA_003519375.1 Bacteroidota bacterium | reverse complement strand
GAAAAAAATTCGGTCTTGGATAGTTGATTTCGTCGTGCAATTCGCAATACGCTTTAACTTATTTGGTTGCAACAGCTTAACCCTTCCTCGCGCCGTTTCTCAATATTAGTCGTGCATATCACGAGTATCACTTCTTTTTGACCTCGCGAGCCTTCTATCAGGCAACGTTTGCAGGGTGTTTTGGGCCAAAATGACGGCATAGGTATTGCCCTTCTAGGAACAGCCAAACAAACAAAGAGGCCCTGATGGCGGGCTTGCAAGTGACCCCTAACGCACATAGTGGGAGGGCGGTATGGCAGTTAAAGTTACTACCATGAACAATCTGGAAATCGCCGTGCTTGAGCCGAGAGGCTCGCTCATAGGCGGTGAGGAAACAGACGAGCTCAAGGCGAAAGCCAAAGATCTGTTGGAGCAGGGGAACCGGAAGCTGATTCTGGATCTGGGAGGCGTCTCCTACATCAACAGCTCGGGGATTGGAGCCTTGGTTGGTATTCACACCGCGTACACGAAAGCCGGCGGGAAGATCAAGCTCTGTCAGATGGGAAAGGGTGTTCAAAACGTTTTTGTCATCACGCGTCTGGCGAGTGTATTCGACCTCGAAGAGACCCGTGAGGCGGCAATCAAGAAGTTCTAGTTTCAGGATCATCTTCATTTTTCACCCATCACATAATCAAAGGAGTACCCATGAAACAATCTGTATTCATCTCCGTCGTTCTTGTCGTCGCGTTGGTCGCGTCGTATTTCATTTTCGAATACGGTCTGCCCGATTACATCAAGGAAGGTGGCTATCTTGTTATTGGATTGATCGCGATGACAATCATGGTTATCACGTTCATCTTTGAGCGTATTTTCTCCCTGCGCAAGGCCCAGGGCCGCGGCTCGCTGGCTGTGTACCTGAAGAACGTGACGCAGGAAATCAACAAGGGCAACATTGACGGAGCTATTGCGGCTTGCGACAAGCAGCGCGGTTCCTGCGCCAACATCATCCGCACCGGCCTCGATAAATACAAGCAGCTCGTACAGGACGGCGATGTGAAGGGTCAGAAGGAAATGATGGCGGAAGTCCAGCGCTCGATCGAAGAAGCGATGCTGCTTGAAATTCCTTTGCTCGAAAAGAATCTCGTTGCGTTGTCCACGATTGCCTCGATAGCGACGATGTGGGGCCTGCTCGGAACGGTGTTGGGCATGATTCGTTCGTTCCGCGCCATGGCGAAAGCCGGTTCACCGGATGCGGTGCAGCTTGCTCTCGGCATTTCTGAAGCCCTGATCAATACGGCCGGCGGACTGATTGCGGCAATCCTGGGAATTCTTGCCTACAACTTCTTCACAACGAAGGTCGACAATTTCACTTATATGATTGACGAAGCGAGCTATTCGATCGTCCAGTCGCTTGCAGAGAAATTCCCTGCCGGCAAATCCAAATAACGCGAGGGCACACCATGCCGAAAATTAAGAAGAAACGCCTCGGATATGCGCTTGACATGACGCCCATGGTGGACGTAGCCATGCTGCTCTTGACGTTCTTTATGATGACGACGCAGTTTCGTCCCGAAGAGGCGACCGCCATTGACATGCCGGCGTCTCATGCCCCCTTCAAGATGCCGGAGACCGACATTATGGTGGTCACGATTAACCGGGATGGGCGGATTTTCCTGGGAGTCGACGCTCAATCGTTACGGGCTCAACTCTTCGGCGAGGCGAACAAACTGCGTGCGAACATGGAGATCGAAGATCGCAGTGTGCTGCACGACCTCCTGATCCAGGCGCGCATAGCAAATCCGAAGCTACGTACACTCGTGAAGGGAGACAAAGAAGCTCCCTACGGTCCGGTCGAGGATATCCTTGGTATCCTGCGACAGACGAAAATCACACGATTCAATCTCGTAACGGAACTCGAGAAAAACTAAGAAATGGAGCAATCTTATGGGAGCCGTTGAAGGCGGTGGTGAATCGAAGAGTCACGCTCGCGGCGGGAAAAAGCATAAGAAGAAACGACGCCTTCGGATTCGCATCGATATGACGCCGATGGTGGACGTGGCATTTCTTCTGCTGACGTTCTTCATGCTGACGACGTACTTCAGTAAACCTCAGACGATGGAACTGAACCTTCCAGCGGATGAGAAACAACAAGTCGAAGTTGCCGAATCGAATCTGCTCACGATCCGTGTTGCCTCCGATGGTCTGATGTACTGGAACATAGGAATGGATCCTGCAAACCCGATCGACGTGAAAGATCTAAGGAAATTCCTTGTCGACAAAAACAAGGAAAACCCGAAGCTTATCACGCTGCTCAAGATCGATCGTGACGGCAAGTATAGTATGTTGATCAAGGTAATGGACGAAATTGCCATTGCCCAGGTCACACGGTTCAGCCTGGCGCCGATGACTGAGTATGACAAGCGCCAGATCCAAAAAGCTAGGGCATAGTAAGGGAAGGAGCATGCCTATGGAACAGCTCGAAGTGAAATATAAGACTGATTACGGTGCGGGTGAGTTGAAGAGGATTTACCGCAAATACCTGACCACGGCATTGGTCATCGGCGTGGTCTTCCACTTTCTCGGAGTCGGTGCGTACTGGGGGATTGTGTACGCAACGACGGAAGATGGACCGTCGGGCACGGTGAGGCTGATCGTGAAGTACTCCGATCTGGGACCGCCGCCGTCTTTGACGCAGGCAATGGCAGCCGCAGTAACAGCTGCAAGTGCCGGTGTAAAACCGAGCGTTGGTATCCCCGTTCCGGTGCCGGATGCTGAGGT
>DOWV01000392.1:530-1563 GCA_003519375.1 Bacteroidota bacterium | reverse complement strand
CCGGAAGCTGTGAAGCAGATTCAGCCGAAGTATCCGGACCTGGCCACGCGCGCCGGCCTCGAAGGAACTGTTTGGGTGAAGATCTGGGTCGATAAAGAAGGCAAGCCGAAGAAGGCAGTCGTTCAGAAGAGCGATGCCGAGATCTTCAATCAGCCGGCGACGGAAGCCGCCATGCAGTGGATCTTCACGCCCGCGATGATGAAGAACGGCCCGGTATCGGTGTGGGTTTCCATTCCGTTCCGGTTCAAGCTGCAAGGAAAGTAAGCGTTGAAGCTTGCGGCTGTTTCGACGATGGTGGGCTATACCATCTCCGCGCTGATGGCGACAGTCGGGATTCTTGTTCTGACCGGCGTCCTGATGACGGATGGTATGACCACACAACCGCGGGTTATTTTCGGTATTGTGCTGGTCCTGTACAGCGTCTACCGGTTCTTGATGACCCGGGCGCGCACACGGCAGGAGGAAGGCCCAGACGAATGAAATCCGGAGTCGCAGCAGTCTTGATCGTTTTCGGTGTTGTTGGATGCACACAGCGGCAGGGATCGGACATCCGCAGCGGAACCCTGACGGTTCTGGTGACGGAATCGCACCTGCCGCTTGTGCAGCTTATGGCGAAAGAGTATCACGAAGCGTTTCCGGGCGCCGTGATCGAGCCGCAAGGCACAACAACCCGGGCAGCCATTGTTGATCTGGTAAATGACAGTGTCCACTGCATCGTGGTGGACCGGCGCTTGAATGAGGAGGAGCGCGCCGCCGTGGAGAGCGCACGCCTCCGTGTCGTTGAGACGGAGATCGCCCAGGATGGAATTGCAGTGCTGGTCCATCGCGGGAACAACCTCTCGTCCATGAGCATGGAAGAGCTGGCGGCGATCCTGACCGGAACCACGGGAGTCTGGAACGCTTTGCCGGCATCAAAATTGCGAGGCCCGATCGAACTTTGTTTGACGGGGAAGAACTCAGGATTGTATGAAATGGCAGCCCGCCATTTCTTCAAGATTCAAAAGGATGTTCCCGTTGCGGCAGTGGCACAGTC
>DOWV01000392.1:0-199 GCA_003519375.1 Bacteroidota bacterium | reverse complement strand
TATACGTCGGAGAAAACGCCCGGCACGGCTCAGGGGTTCAGCGCATTCGTGGCTGGCGAACGAGGGCAGCGAATGTTTCAGTATGCGGGACTTGTTCCCAAGACCATGCCATATCGGACTATCCAACTTACACAGGAATAGGTGTAGAATGAAAAAGCTCGCCGCAATTGTCATTCTCTCGTGCACCGTGTTTGTGTCG
>DOWV01000135.1 GCA_003519375.1 Bacteroidota bacterium | reverse complement strand
TATGCGGGTCACCAGGTCTCTCTGCCGAACTTCTTCGTATTGTCTGATCGGAATGACATTCTTGTTGTTCGGCTGCAGATCGAATCCCACGGCACCGCCCGTCGAAGCGCCGGTCACTGCAACCGGAATTTTCGTCGTGAATGAGGGCAATTTCATGCGCGGTAATTCAACGCTCACACTCTATTTGCCTGATTCTGCAAAAGCGTATCAAGATGTCTTTACGTCGGCAAATGGCCGTCCTCTCGGCGATACCGGAAACGACATCGCGGTTTTTGCCGGGAAAGTCTACGTCGTGGTTTCCGGTTCACAGAAAATCGAAGTGATTTCGGCGACAGATCAGAAATCGGTCGGGACGCTGGTGCTTTCAGGCCAGCGAAATCCCTACAAACTCGCGATCGTGAGCGACGCACGGGCGTATGTGACGAATCTCTCGGATACGACAGTAACTTCGTTTAACCCGTCGACGTTGCAGATTATCGCAGACCGTATCAGGGTCGGAAAGAATCCGCAGGGGATCGCGTATGCGAACGGAAAAATTTATGTCTGCAATTCCGGATTCGGGTTCGATAGCACGGTCACAGTCCTGAACGCAACGACCGGAAGCTTGATTAAAACCATCGTCGCCGGCGACAGTCCAAGTGAAATTGGAGTGGGAGCGAATAACGAGGTGTTCGTGAAGTGTGATGGGAGGAGTGATTATGGCGACCCAACCAAGGACACGCCGGGATCACTTGTGGCGATCAACTCCGACAATGATGTCATTATCAACAAGGCGATTCTCTCCCTCTCGACATTCGGACATCCGGGAAGAATGACGGTCGGCGCCAAAGGTTATGGTTTCTTTGTTTCGAAGAGCGGGATTCAGCAATTCAGGCTCATTAATTCAGTGATTGAAATCAATGTAACCCTGATATCTCCCCTCGTGGCGTACGGGCTCACGCTCGACGATTCCGCAAACCTCCTGTATGCGACAGATGCCAGGGACTATGTCCAGAACGGAGAAGTCCTGATCTTCGATCTCCAGGGCGCGCAAAAGGCAAAGTTTCCGGCGGGTGTGATACCGGGTGCCATTGCATTCAAGCGGTGAATTGCGCCCAGCCGGCTCTCCATTCAATCCTACTCTCTCTCTACTTATCGTCTACTTCACGGGCCTGCGTGCATCCGGAATATATCATTGTGACAGCGGCTACGGCTCGTCGAGTGGCAAATCTCCTCCAACCTTCGCAAAGTGCCGCCAGAAGATGGTATTTGACGGATCGCGTTGCTGAGGTTCCTCGGCGGAGAGGGTTGACTCCTTGACATTCATTCCGAGAATGGGTAAGATTAACAAAGCCGTCGGGCTTCCATTCGACCATTGGTCACACCTGGAGGGGGGGTGTCCTCTTCTTTCGCTTCTTCTCTCCCCGGTGTATCCAAAATTCGGCGGATCGTACTTTCCCGACATGTCAATCTGACAAAAGATGACGCTATGTTGAACCAGCGAAGAGGCAAATCCGGCGAATCTTGCTAAGGCTTCTTTCCTTTCTCTGATGTCGATTCTCCTCTGCAGCTTAAGGGAAGCCGCTCGCCGCGACTGCTTCTCCGATCTCTTCGTTGATCTCTGTTCTGCCTGCCCAAGGTCTCTGAAAGGGTGAGCGCGTGAAGCTCCGGGCATCCCTCTTCTATCTGATCATTGCAGTCCTCTTGACACACGGTGCGGTCTGGTCACAACAGTACGTGTGGCGTGGAGGAACCAGCGGCTCCTGGATTGATCAAACTCAATGGACACCAAACAGATCGACTCCAACCGTTAACGACACGATCGTTATTAGCGGAACGACGGCATTGATCTCCGACCTCCCCACGCGACGAGTCAGACAGATTCTTATATCCGGTAATGCCCGGGTCACCTTGAGCGCGTTCGGCAATGCGACACTCACAGTAACCGGTGCCGGCGGCGTCGGTGTCGTTGTCACAGCCGGCTCTTCTCTGACTCTTGGACCTGGGGTCACACTGCGATGTGTAGGGAGTATCGCAAACAACGGTGGCATACTTGGAGAGGGAACACTTCAGTGCGAGGGAAATGTCAGCGGTTCCGCGGATTACACTGCCAACGTTGTTTTCTCGGGGGCAGGCTCACGAACCCTCGAAACCACCATGAACATCGTTGGAAATGCCATCGTGAATCCCGGAACGATTCTGACCGGAGGGCATGAGGGCGTCGCTATGAATCTCAAGGGCACGCTGATCAATAACGGGTCGATTCGAGAACGTGAAGGGGAACTTACGATCAACGTGGATGGAAGCATCGTGAACAACGGGACATGGGCAAACACAGCGACAAATCTTCTGGGGACGGGAACAGCGAGCGGCACAGATGCTCTCAACACGAGTCTGAAGGTTGGTTCCTCCGGTGACGTTTCGGTAACGAGTTCAATCACGAGCTATGGCGATATCACTGTCGCGGCAGGCGGAGTGGTGACAATCTCTGCTGGCGCGACACTGTTCGCATATGGCAACGTGTCTGTGACTCGTCAATATGCCGGTGCCAAAACCGCAGAGAATCGGTCCCCACGATTGGAGCGCTCTCCCGCGCTTACTTTCGGGAAGATCGAAGGCCCGGGTTACCTCAGATTCAGAGGCTATTACAAGACATTCAATAATGAATCGGTTGTTGAAGCGCCGACAGTTTTTGAATCAAACCAAGGTGATGTGAAGTCGATCGTCGGAACAGGCGGGGAATATAAATCCCTCACGATCGCTCGAGGCTGCACCGCACGCTTCAACGGTTACCATGTGTTGACAGGTGCGCCGGATCCTTTGATCGTCCATGGAATTGTCACAAGCAGTGTGAACAACACCCTATCGTACGAGGGCACGGCCGCACAGACGCTTTGCCCGGTTACGTATCGGCGGCTGAATATCTCCAATCCAAATGGAGTTGTGATGCCGGCCGGAATCACCATCCTCGAGTCGGTTGACATCACGCGCGGGAATCTAGTTACCGGATCCGATACGCTCACGCTCTCTTCCTTCGCGAAGATCAATGAGGGGGAAGGATCGGTTGTTGGATATCTGCGGGCTTCCCGTGCCTGCACCACCGGAGTGAATCAGGATTTTGGAGGTCTCGGGATCGAGATCAACCCCCAAGGTTACACGCCCTATCCCGCCAAGGGCCAATCGATGCCGGCCCCGGCTGCACTTCCGGCGGTATTCATGGTCAGCGTTGTTCGTGTTACCGGGATCGCTCCGAACATGAGAGGTGCAGCTTTCCTGAAGAAATCCTTCGCTCTCGCCGCCGGTGGAGACGGACTCAACGCCCGAGTTGTGTTTCGTTATCGGCACGATGAACTCGATGGCACGACGGAATCGAACCTGCAAATGTACGGATCGACAAACGGTGGCATTACTTGGATTTCCATGGGGGGAATTGCGGACACCATAGCAAATAGTTTGACGATTTCACGAGCCAATTCCCTCGATTTCTTGTCGGCAGGGCATCCCGGCCTTGCTCCTCCGGTGCTGGCTTCCGTTTCCCCGCGGTTCGGGGGACTGGGAGAGAACATCATCATGACTCTGACGGGGGAGAATTTTTCAGGCAGGACAAACATAGTTGATTTCAGCGGTGCTGGGATAACGGTCAATTCGGTTGCGATAGCGTCGGCCACGCAACTGACCGTGGATGTTACGATCGCAGACGGATCTGCAATTGGTTTGCGCGATGTCACTGTGACCACGCCTGGTGGCAATGCGACGCGGAGACGAGGATTTGAAGTGCAGCGGCCAGCTCCCGCCCTGAGACAGATGATCCCTCCAGAGGGAAAGAAAGGGGAAGCGATCGCCGTGAATGTAAGTGGGACCGGCTTCGTCAACGGCTTGACGTCTATTTCGTTTGGCGAAGGCATTTCTGTGCTTTCGTTTGATGCGAACAGTACATCGTTGAGAGCACAGATTCTGATTTCGCGGTTGGCCGCGGCGGGCCCGCGCGACGTGACTGTTGTAACACCGCCGCCCGGTGGCGGCTCTGCAACATTGACCGGAGGTTTCACGGTGGTGAATCCGACTCCAGGGATCACCAGCATCTCGCCGTCCTCAGCGACAAAAGGAAAGACGGTGACTGTTCTGATCGCCGGATCTGATTTCTTCACAGGTGTGACCTCCCTGAGCCTTGGCACCGGAATCATTGTCGATTCAATTGAGGTCCTGAACGACAAATCATTGCGGGCTCGTGTCTCGCCTGTGTACGAGGGAGCCGCCAACGGCCCGAGGGATGTCTCAGTCTCAAACCTCGCCCCCGGGGGAGGAGTGGCCCTGCTCAGCGGAGCGTTCTCAGTGACAAACCCGGAACCAACGCTCACCTCAGTCGCTCCCGTAAGCGTGAGTCGTGGAAGCCTCGCCAATGTGACGGTGTTAGGGACGCAGTTCATCTCAGGCGTGACGACAGTGAGTTTCGGTTCTGATATCATCGTCACGAACACTTCCGTGAAGAGCCCGACGGAAATGCTCGTGAGTATTTCCATTTCATCTGCTGCCACGGCAGGGACTCGGGCCGTCACTGTTGCCAATGCCGCTCCGGAAGGCGGGACAGCGACACTGCTGACCGGATTCTCTGTAAATTCGGGCCCGGCAACCGGGATTGAGGGCAATCTGGGAGTCGTTCCTGACGAGTATGTTCTCCAGGAGGCCTATCCCAATCCGTTCAATCCGTCCACCAGAATTCGATACGGAATTCCTGAAGACAGCAGAGTTGAGCTCGTGATTCACAACATGCTCGGAAATGTTGTTGCTCAACTCATTCACGGTGAACGCTCGAAAGGACTCTACGAGCTCCTCTGGCATGCGGAGAATTTGCCGAGCGGCGTGTATCTGATCAGGCTGCAGGCAGAATCTGTCGAGTCGACAAAACGGTTCCTTGCATCGCGCAAAGTCGTGCTCGTAAAGTGAATGTTCTACGACTGATTCAGACTTTCGAAACATCGAAGGTATATCAAAAAAGGGTGGCCGGATGACGCGGCTACCCTTTGCTTTCCAGACCATTCGGGCCACTCGCCTCGCAAATCGATTTTCTTTGTTCATAAGCAATCCCTGATGTACCTTCCTTCATCTCGTTCTGCCAACGCTATGCACTGCGTCCCGGTCAACTTCGGATAAGCGATCTTCTTCAGAATCCTCCACGCGTCAGATTACCTCCAGCAGCACTCCTTTTGTTGTGCACATCTATGAATGTTCAGCCTGCCGACAGTTTCGCTCCCCGATCATCGGATCATCGAAGCAGCTTCGTAGCGTCTTCTCCCGCCCGCTCGCTTGTGTGCGCAGGCTGCGCCGTTTTACTCACATTTTCGATCTTGAAAGCCGACTCGAAGGATCTTCCCGCGCAAGGAGACTTTCGGTCCATACGCTCAGGTCCCTGGAGCTCGACGCAAACCTGGGAGCGGTACGATGGTGGAGTTTGGGTCGCGGCCAATACGTGTCCTGATTCAAGCTCAGGTGTAATCACCGTCAAGGCGGGCCACACCGTGACAGTTTTCTCCACCCTCGTTTATGATCAACTCGTGGTGGATCTGGGCGCACAGGTTACTATCGCGGCCGGAGTCACGCACACACTCTCCGACGGCCCTGGAATTGATCTGACGATTGACGGAACCTGGTTGAATCAGGGTTCAGGATGGACAATTCTCGGCAGCGCCCGCTGGGCTGTTCATGATGGGGGTTCCTATGTCCATAACACTACCGCTGGTATCGCCACTCCCCTCTCGAAATCCATCCTTTCGAAATTGAGCACATTCACTTACCGCGGCGGATCATCGTTGGTTCCTGCCTCGACATTCTCGGGCAGGACTTATGGTCATATCCGTTTTGAAAGCACTGGGGGCTCGTTCACGTTGAATGCTTCGGGCGCCGGCGCCCTAGTGATTTCTGGTGATCTCACAATCGGGAGCGGCGTTAAATGGAACACGGCAGGATTCTCCGGAAATATCACTGTGTTGGGTGCTGCTTCAATAGCTGGAGAATGGGGAGGAACCGGAAGCGGGGGCCAGGGAGTGCATTTGTTCTGCGGCCCCTTTACCCTGGAGGCCGGAGGTAAATACACTCTTGTCACGACGGGTGGTTTGCAGGGGAGCCTGATCTTTCTGAGCGACGTGAACTGTGCCTCTGCATTTATCGTCCCCGCAGGTCGCATCATCGAATTCAACGGTTCGATCAGCCAAACCATTTCTGCTCCAGAGGGTATGACGCTCTCCAACGGAGCCGTGAGTCGCTGCGACATTGCCATCGCATCCGGAACGAAGGTGGAAATTGGCTCACAAAAAAGCCTGGTTCTCCGAAAAAACCTCGATTGCTCAGGTACGATTGCCGGGAGCGATTCGACTTCCGTATTGATCGTTTCCGACAGCAGTCGTTCGTTCGTCAACAACGGATCCGTCCTCGTTCCTGTCCGGTTCGACTCGACTGTGGCCGATCGACGTGCAACCGGAGAGGGGACATGGAACAGGATCCTGGTCGAAAGCGGGAGCGCGCTGAGAGTGTCTGGAAGTCACGCCTTCCTGGGAAGTGGTGCTCCCTTCGACGTTCTCGGAACTGTCGTGATCGAGCAGGGAAGTGTGGTAACATATCGGGGACGAACATGCCAGGATATTTCACCTCAGGTCTATTCCAATCTGACCATCGAGAACCCTGAAGGCGCTCGATTAGTTGGGATCACCACTGTTGATCGTCGGTTATCGATCACCCATGGTCCGATCATGACGGGTTCGTGTTTGTTGGAGCTCGGGTCAGGCGGGTCAGTGGAGGAGTCCGGCGCCAACTACGTGATTGGCAATGTCACGTCGGTGCGCCCGCTTAGAGCGGGTCAGATCGAAGATTTCGGCGGGATAGGCATCAGCATCAGTTCTGTGTCAATTGCCGACGAGGATGTCCGGGTGACTCGAAGGACAGATACGGCATGGGTCATCGCCCGCAGCCGGCCAATCCGACGATCGTTTGCCATCGCACCGACTGCAGATCTGAAAAACTCCACAATCTCATTTCGTTTTGCCCCATCGGAGTTGAATGGAGCGTCGGAGCATGGACTGGAGCTGTATGGATCGTCCGACAGCGGCTCAAATTGGAACAGGTTGGGAGGAAATATCGACACGGCGATCCACACTCTATCGTACACCGGGGACTGTCGATACACGTTGGTTACCCTCGCCGAGCCATTTCAACGGCCAACTATCCTCAGTGTGAGTCCGAATCTCGTTGAACAGGGAAGCAGCGTCGACCTCATCATCTCAGGATCCGGATTCACAGAAGGTGTCACGATCCTCTCCGCGGGCGGAATTGGTGTGAAGGTCAATTCTATTTCTGTCCGGAGCAACATAAGTCTGGCGGTCAACATTTCCGTCGACGCTGCCGCACCACTGGGGGTCCGGGATGTCTATCTTGAGACTCCCGGAGGCGAGGCAAGGGAGACGAGTGCCTTCGAAATCGTCAAAGCCCGGAATCCAGTGCCACAGGTCTACAGCCTTGCTCCGTCGACCGGGGCCAGATTGGAGCCGCTCGCACTCACTTTTCACGGAACCGGCTTCATCGAAGGAGTAACGACGGTTTCGCTGGGCGACGGGATTGAAGGGACAGCGTGCGTGCTTGACCAGACGCTCCTCGTTGTGAATGCGACCATCGATGAGACAGCCAGCCTCGGTCCCCGGAACGTGTCCATCATCAACGCAGCTCCTGGAGGAGGAGTTGCGACGCTGGTCGACGCATTTTTTGTGGTCAACCCGATACCGGAAATCACGTCGTTGTCTCCGCGAAAAGCTGCTCGTGGAGACTGCACTGAAATCTCCATTTCGGGAGCGAATTTTATTTCGGGTGTCACGTCTCTCGATTTCGGAAATGGGATCGTTCTGGAGTCGCTTCAAGTCGTATCTCCAGGTCTGATAAAGGCCCGAATCAGGATCGAGTATTCCGTGTCCAGGTGCACGCGATCTGTGGTGGCGGCAAACGAAAGTCCCGGTGGAGGGAGGGGCACGTTGATGGAGGGATTGACTGTGACTGATCCGGCGCCCCGTGTTCTGAGCGTTTCAGCTCCGACTCTGGTCAGGGGGACTCGTTGCTCCGTCGACCTGACAGGGAGCGGCTTTGTGCCAAACGGAATGTTGCTCAGCCT
>DOWV01000353.1:7162-12235 GCA_003519375.1 Bacteroidota bacterium | reverse complement strand
GACTTTCCCGATTTTCAATGACCGGACACACCAACCAACTTCCCACTGGTCAAAAGAAGCGCTGTGTCTAAGCCAACTCGTCCCACGGTGGCGGAAATCGATCTTAAGGCGCTGGCCGGTAATCTCCACGCAATTCGCAGAAAAGTAGGCAGGGGTGTCAGGCTCATGGGCGTCGTCAAGGCAAATGCCTATGGGCACGGAATTCTCGAAGTCTCCCGGTACCTTGAACGGCAGCGCATCGACTATCTCGGCGTGGCAAATGCCGAGGAAGGTGTCGCCCTGCGTGAGAGTGGCATTAAAACTCCTGTGCACGTTTTCACTCTTCCTTCCGCGGAGCAGGCAGTCCTCCCGATCCGATACGATCTGGAACCCACAATTTGCTCGGAAGACGATGCGGGGTTGCTGAACAAGCACGCTCAGCGCGCAAAACGGACGATCTCCGTGCACCTCAAGCTCGACACAGGGATGAACCGGATTGGCGTCCGGGTGGGCGAGCTGGCGCATCTCGTGAGTAGTCTGGGATCCATGCGGCGGATCGAGATCAAAGGCGTGTACACCCACTTCGCGACTGCGGATTGGAACGATAAGAGCTTCACGAGACGGCAGTTGGCCGAGTTTCACAGAGGATTGGAGATTCTGCATCGATCCGGTGTTGAAGCCGAGCATGTCCACTGTGCAGGGAGCGCTGCCATCCTTGACCTTCCCGAAGCATATTTTTCGATGGTAAGGCCCGGGATCATGATGTACGGATACTTTCCGTCGCATGAGACAACAGAAAGCGTTAAACTTAAACCTGTCCTGTCCCTGAAATCGCGGATCTCCCTCGTTAAGTGGATAGAACAGGGAGAAAGCGTCAGCTACGGAAGGCGGTTCATTGCCCCCCGTCGCACGAAGATTGCAACGCTTCCCTTGGGCTATGCGGACGGCTATTTCAGGCTCCTGACAGGGAGGTCCTTTGCCATCATCGCGGGGAAGAAATTCCCCGTCGTCGGAACGATCTGTATGGATCAGCTGATGGTCGATGTCGGCACTCATGATGTCAGGCCGGGTGACGAGGCCGTCTTCATCGGCCGCCAGGGAAAAGAATCAATTACTGCATGGGATCTTGCGTCGGCTATCGGCACAATCCCATACGAGGTTTGCACCAATATTTCATCGCGTGTGCCACGAATTTGGGGGTGACCCATGGCCCAACAACAAGAAGTGCTCGCCACGATCCTCGAGAGCTTTCCTGTCGCAGAGTTGTCGACAGACGAGCAGCGGGAAACGTTCGTCGCGATCAAGGACCGGCTCCTCTCTGCGGCTGATGTGCAGGAGGGACTGAAGACCCTCTTCAAGGTGAGCGGTTTCTCCGAGTTTGCCGCCGGGCTTCTTTGGGTCGTCGACCGATCTTCGAAATTACCGGGCATGGCGGGAATCAGCATGGAGGACGAAACACTCCTGCTCGCCTCGTTCCGACGTGCTCTCGGCGAACAGTTGGCCCAGCCTTCACCCGCCGCAGGCGAGGGAGGAGAGGGCAGGGGGGAGGCAGCTTTTGCATCCGCGCTTGAGAGGTTTAGCGAGGCGGTGCAGGGCGGAACGGACGACCGGGAAACGTTTCATGTCAGCCTGCTCGGCTTGGCTGAGGGTGCTGAAGTCCAGGCCATAGGCGGTGATGGTGCGGAGTTTGCGAGCCTCTTGGCAGATTTCCTGAAATACATATCCGACAATCAGCTGTTCGACGATATTCGTGTCATCAATGTCCTTTCAAACATCTCCTCAAGTCTCACTCAATGGGCAAATACGCCGCCGGACGGCCGCGCCGGTTTGCTCGAAGAGCCGTTGACGTTGCTGAGGGATTTCCGCTCACAATTCGAATAGGACGATACCCAAACCTATGTCTCAGACCTTTGCTGTCATCATGGCGGGCGGTGTTGGCACTCGCTTTTGGCCGCGCAGCCGTGAACGTTCACCAAAACAGTTTCTTGAAATCCTCGGACAGGGGACGATGATCGAGAACACGCTCTCCAGACTTGAGCCGCTCGTCGAGCCGGACAATGCGTTCGTCGTGACGAACAGGCTTCAGGCTGAAGCCCTTCACAAACTCGTCCCTTCCATGAAGAAGGAGAACATCCTGGCAGAACCGCTCGGCCGGAATACGGCGGCATGTGTCGGATTGGCGGCGCTCTGGATCCAACGGATGGATCCCAACGGAGTCATGGTCGTTTCCCCGGCCGATCACATCGTGCTGAACACCGACGAGTTTCTCCGAATCCTACGGCTCGCAGTGAAGGTTGCGGAGCAGAAAGAAGCTCTCGTCACGATCGGTATCAAGCCGACCCACCCCGAGACCGGCTACGGGTACATTCAAAGCACAGAGGAAGAAATTGACCGGAATGAATTCCGCCCGCAGGGTGTTTACCGCGTCAAGACCTTTGCAGAGAAGCCGAACCTTGAGACGGCGGAGCGGTTCCTGAAGAGCGGCGACTTCTTCTGGAACAGCGGGATCTTTATCTGGAAGGCCAGCGTCATCCTGCGTGAAATTGAACTTCATCTTCCCGATCTCCACGAACAACTCCAGGACATTCGCAAATGCATCGGATCGCCCAAGTATGAACAGACACTTGAGCATGCCTACAGAATCATACGAAGCATCTCCGTCGACTATGGGGTGATGGAGAAGGCGGGAAACGTCTATGTCGTGAAGGGTGATTTCGGGTGGAGCGATGTCGGCTCGTGGGATGAGGTTGTCCGGTTGACCGCGGTGGATGCCGAGGGCAACTCGATAAAAGGCAAGAGCATCGTCCTCGATTCAAAGAACAACTATCTCGATGCCGGGGGCAGATTGGTGGCGACGATCGGCGTCGAAGACCTCATTATCGTATCCACCGATGATGCGGTCATTGTCTGCAAAAAAGGCCGCTCGCAGGATGTGAAAGAAGTTGTCGATTTCATCCGACGAAAGCAGATGAATGAGTATTTGTAGGAAGTCGTTTTTTCATTTCATCCTGATACTCGTTGCAGCAGTCGTGTGCGCCGGGTGCGCGTCTTCCCCAAGGTTTACCGCCCGGAATGTTCCCCCTTCACCTCGGGGGGGCGATACGACCGAGCCTCGTCCGACAGACCCCCCGAAATCAACCCGGAATCCCTCTGGCAGGGTGCTCCTGACCCTTGAAGGCGTTGCTTCCTATTACGCAGACGATTACCACGGAAAAGTGACGTCGAACGGTGAAGTGTTCAACATGAACGACCTCACGGCCGCCCACAGGACGTTTCCCTTCGGGACAAACGTTCGAGTCACGAGCCTCGAGAACAAGAAGAGTGTTGTTGTCCGTGTGAACGACCGGGGCCCCTTCAAGGATGGCCGGATTATCGATCTCTCCCTCGCTGCTGCCAGGGAACTCGATCTCATTCGCAACGGCACAGCCCGCGTGAAACTCGAAGTTCTCGAATGGGGGGACGGGAAATAAGTGCATGAAAATCACGGTACAGGTGAAGCCAAATGCCCGCAAGAATGAGGTGCAGCTCCGGCAAGACGGCACCTACCTCGTAAAAGTCTCTGCCCCACCCATCGAGGGCCGGGCTAATGAGAAGCTCATTGAAGTCCTTTCCACTCACTTCGGAAAGCCGAAGCGCAGCTTTCAAATCCTTTCAGGCAGCCGCGGCAAGCATAAAATCGTCGAAATCCTATGAAAATTGTGCCCAATCTCTCTTTTCGTTCTTCTGTCCTGCTTGTCGCCTTTCTGCTTGCACAGGGTTTTTGCTACGCTCGCACGATAACCGGACGCGACTCGGTTGTGACAACGGCTGTCGAGCCCGGCGTGACGCATCTGTCATTTTTTCGAGACGGTCCGAACAGGGTGAATGTTCTGGTTGTCGATCTGAAGTCGAAGAACCTGAAAGTGACTTCGTTCCGGCCTGTGGGCCTTGTTCCGACGACACTGCAGGCTTCGAGGAACGACCGGGATGGTCATCGGGTTGTAGGCGCGATCAACGCGGATTTTTTCAGCTTTACGACGGGCTGGCCGATCAGCAATCAGATCGTCGATGGCCAATTCATTCTCGGTACATTTTCAGTTCGTACTCATATGCTCATCGACGAATCGGGCAAGCCGCGGTTCGAACAGGTGTCATTCGACGGCTGGCTGAAAACGAAAAAGGACAGAGTGTACCAGATCACCGGTGTCAATGACGTCCATCGAAACAACTCAATCGTTCTTCACAATTCGTACTCCGATTCGGCCACAAGTCGGATCGGTCCGGGTAAGGCGATTCCTCTCAGACTTCTGAGTCCTTCCTGGAGCGTTGGCGACACGTTGCGTATGCTGGTGGGCGGTGACGAGCCGGCGAGCCTCATGCACATACAGCCGCGGGAAGCGATCCTCTGGATTGGCGGCGCGCCTTCCGTGTGGGATGCCCGCGAAGCGCTGAAGTCGGGCGACACGGTTTTCGTCTGCCTTGGTTTCCAGCCTGCGCTGAAACATGCCTCCGCAGCAGTCGGCGGCATGGGGATGATTGTATCCGGAGGAAAGTTCGTCGAATACACCGAAAACATGAAAGAACGAGTCAGCTTCATGTTTCTTCGTGCCCGTCATCCAAGAACATTCGTCGGCATCGATCGCGATACCACAAAGTTATTCCTGTGTACTGTGGACGGCCGCCAGGCGACCAGCGTAGGGATGAATTATCAGGAGATGGCTGACTTCCTCATCTCGATCGGTGTCTGGCATGCCACAAATCTCGATGGTGGAGGCTCGACGACGATGGTCGTTCGCGGCAGGATCGTGAACTCTCCGTCAGACAAAACCGGAGAACGCCCCGTGGCAAACACTCTCCAGATCATAAGGCTGGGCGCGGAATCTCCTTCGCATTAGCAGTTTGAGGATCAACCAATCTAGTCTGCAGCAAAGGCACTAACCTGCCCGCCGAAGTGCTGCCACCCTGAGCGCCTGTCCCGCTCTTGTCCCGCTTTCTGGGATCCCGCACGATGGCGGGATCCGAAGAGCGGGAGATTCCGCTCAAAGGCGGGATTCGGAGAGCGGAACCCGCCACAGTGAACTTGTTGGGCAGGCGGGAAGTCGAAGGGCGGCACGC
>DOWV01000353.1:6413-7035 GCA_003519375.1 Bacteroidota bacterium | reverse complement strand
AAGGGCGGCACGCAGGCAGGGACTCGAAGGAATGAGAGTCAAGACCCCTGAATCTGGAACACGCCGGCCGCTCCAAAATCCAACTTAGTGACGTTGTGTCTTTGTGGCGGCAATTGGCTGCATTCTCTCAGAGAGCGCATCTCGTATCGTCAAGCGAAAGGACTGTATCGTGAACAAACGCACATTGACTCTGCAGATCGTCGGACTCCTGACGGCGTTGTCCTTTTCGACGTCAGCCCGTCAAACTGCCGGACCGCTTCCGCCGTTGCGCGAACAGGCGCGAATACAGCAGGAGTGGCTCAGGGCAAGGCTCGAGACAGTTCTCCCGGCGCTGATGCGGGAACACGGAGTGCAGATGTGGATCATCTCGATGAGGGAGTACAACGAGGACCCCGCGTTCTCTTCGCTCGTTTCGGCAACGACCTTCGCAGCCCGCCGCCGGACCATTCTTGTGTTCCATGACCGCGGTCCCGAGCGTGGCATTGAACGGTTGGCCCTTGGTGGCTCGTCGCAGGGTGGGCTCTATACAGCCTACCGCGACACGACATCGAAAAACGCGGAGCTGTGGGGAGATAATCAGTGGAGAACGCTGACTAAGCTCGTTGAGGAGCGCGACCCGCGA
>DOWV01000353.1:0-6294 GCA_003519375.1 Bacteroidota bacterium | reverse complement strand
CCGGGGAATGGGAACAGTTGCAAAAGGCCCTCGGACCCAAGTACCTTTCCCGCGTCATCCGTGCCGATCGACTCCCCCTTGACTACATCTCAATCCGGGTCCCGGCGATGCTGCCTGCATATCGGGAGTTGATGAAAACAGCTCACGCAATCATCAAGGAGGCATTCTCCAATCGGGTTATCACCCCTGGAAAAACAACCACTCAGGATGTGGTTTGGTGGATGAGACAAAGGATCCAGGAGCTGGGGCTTAGTACGTGGTTTCAGCCCTCCGTTGACCTTCAACGAGAAGGAAACGATAGCCTGTCAGATCAGGATCCGGTCATTCAGCGCGGAGACGTCCTTCATTGTGATTTCGGCGTAACGGGGATGAGGTTGAATACGGACACCCAACACATGGCCTATGTCCTCCGGGAAGGCGAGGCTGACGTTCCGTCAGGTATTCGTAACACTTTGTCAAATAGTAACCTCCTTCAGGATATCGTCAGAAAGTCGATGAAAGTCGGCAGGACCGGCAATGAAGTGCTCGCGATTTCACTCAAAGAAATGAAGGAGTCAGGCATCGATGGAACGGTTTATTCACATCCCATCGGGGAGCACGGCCATGGAGCCGGTACTTTGATTGGGTTGTGGGATCGTCAGCAAGGTGTCCCCGGTCGCGGCGATGTTCCGTTGCTTCCGAACACCTGGTATTCGATCGAGCTTCAGTCCGGTACAATGGTTCCTGAATGGAGTAACCAGGTTGTGAGGTCTGCCCAAGAGGAAGACATCTTCATCGACGAGAATGGGAATGTGAACTGGGTCTTGGAGCGGCAGACGGAGTTTCACTTGATTCGCTAGGCATAAGCTGGATTCACTATCTCCGGGAAGCCTCAAAATTCGACGAATTTTGAGGCTTCCCGTTTCTTACCCTACCCTCAACTTGACTTTGATAGTAGAGACCCGTACATTGCCATGTAAGTAATGATGGATCTGAACCTTAAGCGGCGGTTATCATAGAGGTTTCTTATTCGATCTTGAAACCCATTGATATGTAAGAAGTTACGACGATTCATCTTTTGTTCTGACTTGTCTACGAAACGAATCGTGATGATCGTCGTAAAAGTTGGAATCCAGAAACAGAGATGGGGGATTTTTGAAGTCAATTTCACTCAATAAACTCAGTGGTTTTCTTGTGATTGCTGGAATGACTTTTTTGGTCATTTTCAGCACGGGGTGTTTCAGAACTGAATCCAACCTGGCAGTCAAAAGCGACAACCCGACTTGGCTAGCCGGCAATGTGTCTTCCGGGGGAACCTCGGCCGAATTGGACGGACGAACGGAATGGTCGGTCCAACGGTATGGCCCTCTTGTTCAAGCTTACTCTCGAAAATACAACCTGGACTGGCGGCTCGTTTTGGCAGTGATGCGACATGAATCGCGGTTTATGGCAGATGCAGTAAGTCATCGTGGCGCCTTTGGGCTGATGCAGATCATGCCGGCCACTCAAGCCGAGCTGGCGGGTAAGCTCGGAGTCGACGAAACCGAAACTCCCACCAACAACATTAAGGCTGGTATCTACCATCTGCAGCAACTGTATCGTTCCATCGAAGCTGCCGACGAGGAGAACCATATCCGCCTTACCCTCGCAGCTTACAACGCGGGTCTCAACCGGATTTTGGATGCACAGGATGTCGCATCCTTCCTAGGTGACCAACCGTCCGAGTGGGATGCCGTCAAAAGCGCGCTTCCGCTCCTTTCCAAGCGCTACCAGAGTCTCCATAGCAATGTATGGCGGTTTGGGAAGTCCCGAGCCGGCTATTTCAGTGATTGGCGTCAAACCACCAAATATGTCGAATCGGTAATGTCATACTATGACCTTTACCAGGTCGCACTGAAGTAGCGGTAGCCGGAGACGGGAGCGTTTCATTTCCGTTTTCTTAACATTGAGACATGTCGATGTGTAGAAGATCGGAGTAAGGTTGCCATTGGGAGCCTCACTCACCGTTCCTTTGCGCGTCCGATGCGTTTGTAAATCCCCGTGCAAATAGATATATTCGGTCAGAATGATAGCCTTCGAACGCGGAAATATTAGGGCACCGGAATTGTTTGGTGACTACTGGTTGAACTCCGAACCGTTGATGATGCGGGAGCTCAGAGGAGGTGTTGTCCTTATTGAGTTCTGGGACTACTCCAACACCGGCTCGGCAAGGACCTCGCCTTACCTCAGGGAATGGTATTCACGGTACCGGGATTTTGACCTCCGCATCGTCGGTGTGCACACGCCTCAGTTCAAGTTTGGACGCAATCCCGATAATGTCGAAGCTGCTATCCGGAAAGCACACATTGAGTATCCGGTGGTGACTGACAACGACGGCGTCATCTGGACTGCCTACTCCAGCCGCATCTGGCCCACCAGGTACCTGGTCGATCGTGACGGATTTCTCCGATACTCCCATCAGGGCGAAGGAGCGTACGAGCAGTTCGAGAGAGGAATTCAGACCTTGCTCATTGAGGCCGGATACCGAGGAGTTTTCCCGGATCTCGTCCTGCCAATCCGCGAGGCGGATGCCCCTTGGGCAATTTGCCACCGCGCAACGCCGGAAATCCAGCTTGGATATCTTCGGGGGATTCTTGGGAATCCCGAGGGGCACGGACCCGAGTCGACAGTTCTCTACCACGATCAGGGTTTCCGGTTACCCGGCCGCTTGTACCTCGATGGGAAATGGTTCAGTGAGCGTGAGAGAATCCGTTATGAAGGAGAAGCGGGAGAAACGGGAAGCGCAACGGTACTTTACGATGCGCTGGAAGTAGATTCTGTCATGAATGTTGACGGCGGAATTCCGGCCAAAGTGTTCGCGACACAGGACAAGCAGTCTTTGACGAAAGAGAACGCCGGTCTCGACATTCTCTTTGACGAAGGCGGAGAAAGCTACCTGCTTGTCGACAGTCCCAGGCGATTCAACGTCGTCGTGAACCGGGATTTTGGCTCGCACGAGCTTGAACTTTCTCTGCGTGCGCCAGGCGTCGAAGTGTTCGCCATGAGTTTTGTGACCGGAGTAATATCGGAGCTGGTCTCGGCCAATTAGCACCCCTGAAAAGAGGGTGATATGTTGTTGCGAGTACCACATCAACGGTTGCTCCCTGATAGAATCTCAGGAAGCACCGATACATACAGCAACCCCAACCTGCAGTGCTGTTGCCAGGTTGGGGTTTTGTCTTTTTCACGGATCCCAGAACGCTTCACGTTTTGAGGGAGGAAACAATGAAGACGATGATGAAATTGGCCTTGGCCCTCCTCCTGACTTCTCCTTGGTGTGCGTTTGCGCAGAAGGAGCCAGAGAACCTGATCAAGAACGGTGACTTCGAGAAGTTCACAGGCGAGAATCCCGATTTCTGGGACACCTCCAACATTCCCGGGACACTTACGGTGGTTTCACCTACAAAGCAGTCTCACTCGGGGGCAAAGGCCGTGAAGTGTGAGGTAAAGGAATTTGGCGGCTCGATTGTCGCCGGGTACACCTGTCAAAAGAATATTCCCACCGGCGGAAGGGAACTTCGAATCTCGGGCTCTTTCTTTGTCCGCTCCGTCGAGAAAGATCAGGCTGTGGTCATTCTGTGCTTCCAGAATTCAAGCGGTAGCACAGTCGGAACTGTGGAGGAATACCTCGAGGATACGAAATCGAAGTTCCTCGATCTCTCCAAGGTTATCAAGCCGCCCGCGGCCGCCGCATCCGTCCATGTTCGAATGACTCTGCTTCCGTCCAAGGGAAATGAAAAAGCCCATGTCGGTTCATTCATGGTCTGTGACGATCTGAAGCTGACACACCTAGCTTCGAAGGAAACGCCGCTGGTGCAGTAGACACGCCCCTGGACCCGCCCTGTGTAGCAACGAGCCTCAGCTCGAGGCGTGGTGTGGTTGTGCCATGGCACGGCCTTGAATTTCCCTCCTTTTTTTCCAATACTAGCAACACCAGTTCTCTGATTGTCCAAATTCTAATCTTCTTCTTGGCGTTCTTGGCGGCTCATTCTTTTCGCCCGGAGCGATCTGCGAAAGTGCTTGCTATGAAAGCAATTCGAATTCACGAACACGGCGGGCTGGACAAGCTCGTGTTCGAGGATGTGCCGGTTCCGCTCATCGGGCCGAACGACGTGCTGGTCGGGGTGAAGGCGACCTCCATCAACCATCTCGACATCTGGGTTCGTCAGGGACTACCGGGAGTCACATTTCCCCTCCCGATGATACCCGGAGTCGATGCTGCGGGAATTGTGGCCGACGTAGGCTCCGAAGTTCGCCATGTCCGGAGCGGCGACCGCGTGGTCGTAGCCCAGGGTATTTCCTGCGGACACTGCAAGCAGTGCCTCAACGGTCAGGACAATCTCTGCAAGGACTACCGCCTGATCGGCGAGCATAGGGACGGCGGCGATGCGGAATACATCTCCGTCCCGTCAAGAAACATTCTCGCCCTCCCCGAAAAAGTGTCGTTCGAAAGCGCTGCCGCGACGGCGTTGGTGTTCCTCACCGCGTGGCAGATGCTGGTGGACCGGGCAAACGTGAAACCGGGAGAGGATGTCCTGATCCACGGTGCCGGCAGTGGTGTCGGGAGTGCGGGGATTCAGATTGCCGGAATGATGGGAGCGAGAGTTATCGCCACGACGGGCTCGGATGCGAAAGCGGCCAAAGCGCTGGAGCTTGGCGCCGATGACGTCATTAACTATCGCAGCCAGAATGTGCTCTCGGAAGTCCGCCGGCTCACAGAGAAGAAAGGCGTCGACGTCGTGTTCGATCATGTCGGTGTTGCGGTATGGGAAGAGAGCATCAAAGCGCTTTCGAAAGGCGGACGCCTTGTCACGTGCGGGGCGACGTCGGGATACGAGGCAAAAACAGATCTTCGCTACGTGTTCTACAAGCAGTTACAGATTCTCGGCTCGACGATGGGAAAGAAGGGCGACCTCCAGACGATTCTCAAACTCATCGAACGTGGAATCCTGAAGCCGGTAATCGACCGCGTGCTGCCGCTCGCACAGGCACGAGAAGGACATCGCATTGTTGAAGCAGGAGAACAGTTCGGCAAGATCGTGCTAATCCCGTAATCGAAATGTCTTGACAACACGACATAAATGTCGTATGATTGAGTGAGATGACAGCAGACGAGCTCTTGTGGAAAGAGGATGGACTTGACAAGCTCGAGTCTGGTGCTTGGACTCGTGAAAAGTACGTCCATCTCTTCCATTACATGCAACTCTTCTCCAAGGGTATGAAGAATCTCTGGGAGAAAAGGGTGTACCTAGATCTCTATTCTGGTCCCGGTTGCTGTCTGTTGGCCGGAACAGAGAAGGTCTACAAGGGCTCACCTCTTCTGGCCCTGAGTGTGCAACACCCCTTCGACAAGTATATCTTTTGCGAGAAGAACCCAAGCCATCTGCTCGCTTTACAGAAACGAATATCGAGCCTTCACACCCAGGCAGAAATAGACTACATCAGCGGTGACTGCGACGACAACGTCGATATCATTATTTCCAAACTGCCGAAGCCCTCACGCGAAATGAGGGTGTTGACATTCTGTTTTGTTGATCCGTTTGATCTGAGTCCTCACTTTCGGACAATCAACAAGCTCGCAGGAGCCCGTCGGATTGACTTTTTGGTCCTGCTTGCACTGGCGATGGATGGCAACAGAAACGTCAGAAACTATCTGAATCCAAAAAACGACAAGATTGACATGCTCCTGGAGTCACCAGATTGGCGGCAGAAATGGGAAACGATCAGGTTGAGAGATGACAGTTTCCAGAGATTTCTCGCAAATGAGTTTGAACAGAAAATGCTCGCGATAGGCTATTTGAAAGGCAAGATGAATACGAAAGAATTCAAGATTCCGGGGAAGAATGTCACTCTTTATCATTTGGCGTTCTTCTCGAAGAACAAAAGAGGTTATGATTTCTGGGAGAAGGGGGTCCATTCCAGCGATCCCCAAGAGAGTCTCATTTTTGATGACTAGGCACTAAAGGACACCATGGCCCAACTTTCTTCTATCGAGTGGACTGAATCGACTTGGAATCCTGTGACAGGTTGTTCAAAGATCAGTCCAGGGTGTAAGCACTGCTATGCGGAGAGAATGGCAGCTCGTCTGCAAGCAATGGGTTCGCCAAGATATCGAAATGGGTTCAAAGTGACACTCCAGGAGGACCTAGTTGAGTTACCTTTGGAATGGAAGCAACCGAAGTTGATCTTCGTTAATTCGATGAACGATCTATTCCACGAGGATGTTCCGAGCGATTTCATTGTGAAGGTTTTCGATACGATGAAAAGGGCTGATTG
>DOWV01000134.1:1717-8400 GCA_003519375.1 Bacteroidota bacterium | reverse complement strand
GGGTCCCCTCGCCGTATCGAACCAGTACTGGGAGGTCCGTTTGAGTCCCGATGGTAGCCGGATTGCCTATTCGCTGGCAGATACGACAACAGGTAATCTCGATATCTGGATCTTCGACCCTTCGAAAGGGACAACTCGTCTCACCCATCACCAGGCTCGTGACCGGCTTCCCGTCTGGTCCCCGGATGGAAAAGAAATCGTTTTCTGTTCCGATCGCCGGGAAGTGGGCACCTTCGACCTTTACCGAATCCCGGTGCGAACTGGTGGCGAAGCCAAGCTCATCTTGTCGGGCAATGAATACAAACAGCCATTTGACTGGTCGCAGGACGGAAAATACATAGCGTTTGTCACAACCGTCACCACCAAGGGGACGAGAAGCGACATCTGGATTCTCCCCATCAAGGAGGGTAAAGAACCGTTCCCCTTCGTGCAAACCAAGGACAATGAGTGGGATCCGCACTTCTCCCCGGACGGAAATTGGATTGCGTATTGCTCGAACGAGACAGGGCAGAATGAGATCTACGTGGCACCTTTCCCCGGTCCCGGGGAAAAAGTCCACATTACTTCGTCAGGTCGATCAGCCCCTGTGGGGGGATCGTGTCCGCGCTGGGCCCGCGACGGGAAAGAAATTCTCTATCTTGGACCGGACAACACGCTCTGGATCGCGGAGCTGAAGATTACTCAAGGCGATGTCGAGATCTCAAGCACGAGAAGAGCTTTCCAAACCTTCGCAGCGCCGTACGCCGGGAGTTATGATGTTTCGCATGATGGGACCAAGATCGTCATCAACTCGGATTGGCTGAACGGGAACGTTCCCCCCGTGATTCTGGTCGCCAACTGGTCAGAGATTCTCGGGGAACGATGATCAATTCTCTTCGTTGAATCCCCGGGAGTCCCCTCAGGCTTCCGCACTTCGTCCCACCTCGTGCTCCCTGCCCTCCTGGTATGCGTTGCCCCCCGCCGCGAAGCGCGCGCCAGGATTCACTGAGAAACTGCGTGAACAGAGCCAGCGTACAGGCATCTGCTCATCTTCCGCACATTCCTCCTCGAGCGTCCGCAGTTGCCTTTCATCCAAAACTCTGGTAGTTTCGTTCCATCGCCGCACCAATCGTGCCCCATGAACCGAACAGCTATCCGCCACTTTGACCTGGATACAACACTACACGCCGATATTCGATAGCCTCCTTGCTTCCGCGCTCCTCGCAGCGCTGCCGCTGTTCGTCCTCTTCGGACTTCTGGGATGGGCAGGTGTCAAAGCCCACATCGCGGCACTGGCTGCACTCCTGACGACACTGCTCGTTTCTCTCGTCTTCTATGGAATGCCTGCACCGTTGGCACTATCCGGTGCTCTCTATGGAGCTGCGTATGGACTTTTCCCGATTGGATGGATCGTCGTCTCGGCCCTTTTTCTCTATGATGTCACCGTTTACTCCGGGACATTTGAGGTGGTAAAAGATTCTGTTGCTCACCTCGCAGACGATCGGAGAATTCAGGCACTGCTTGTGGCGTTCAGCTTCGGGGCGTTTCTTGAGGGCGGAGCGGGATTCGGAGCTCCGGTGGCCATTTCGGCCGCAATGCTCATCGGGCTCGGATTCAAGCCGTTGAAGGCCGCATCCCTGTCGCTGATCGGCAACACGGCTCCGGTTGCATTCGGATCACTCGGCACTCCGATTATCGCGCTCGCAGCCGTCACCGGTCTCCCGATTGAACAGCTCAGCGCGGCAGTCGGTCGACAGCTGCCGTTGTTTTCGCTGATTGTCCCGTTCTGGCTTGTTTGGGTAATGGTGGGATTTCGGGCGATGTTCGAGGTGTGGCCGGCTTGTCTCGTTGCCGGGGCAACTTTCGCCCTGATCCAGTTTCTTGTTAGTAATTTCCATGGTCCCTGGATTGTGGATATCGCGAGCGCCCTCATCTCCATGGGGGCGCTCCTTGTGCTCCTTCGTTTCTGGCATCCACGCACGACGTGGCGCTTCGAAGGTGAAGCAGCGGGATCAGGCAGGAATCTGCCGCCGGCCACCTCCCGCCAACGTGTCAGGGCATGGATACCGTGGATACTCCTCTCCGTGTTCGTGTTTCTCTGGGGATTGCCCTCCATCAAGTCGGGCCTCGATCATGCGTTCGCTCTTGCCTCGATACGCTGGGAAGTGCCGCTGCTCCATGGCGCTGTGTTCCGAAATGTACCGATTGTCGAGACTCCAAAACCGGAAGACGCCGTCTTCGTGTTCAACTGGCTGTCTGCGACAGGCACGAGTCTGCTGCTGGCAGGCATTCTCAGCGGAATCCTTCTCGGACTTTCACCCCGCACGATCGCCGCGGTCTTTTTCGGCACGATCAAGAAGGTCCGTGTTTCGCTTCTCACGATTGCTGCAATGCTTGGGCTGGGATTTTCGATCCGGTATGGCGGTCTTGATGCCACGCTGGGACTTGCATTCGCGGCGACCGGAGGATTGTTTCCGTTCTTCTCGCCCTTGATTGGCTGGCTCGGCGTTGCTCTCACGGGGAGTGACACGTCTTCCAATGTGCTCTTCGGCAATCTTCAACAGATAACCGCAAAGGCCGTCGGTGTCTCACCGCTCCTCGCGGCGGCTGCCAATAGTTCGGGCGGCGTGATGGGGAAGATGATCAATGCCCAGAGCATTGTCGTGGCTGGAGCTGCGACAGAACAGCAGGGTCAGGAAGGCGCGATTCTCCGCTCTGTTTTCTGGCACAGCCTCGTGCTCGCCTGTCTTGTCGGCATCGTCGTTCTGATCCAGGGATACCTGCTTCCGTGGATGATGCCAGTGTTGTGAGGAGATCGCGGCCGAGGGAATAACAACACAAGTGAGGGAACAGAGACATGCTAAGGGTGTTTTTTGCCGGTGTCGTGTTCTTGCATGGGATCATCCATCTCATGGGATTCATGAAGGCATTCCGACTGGCTGACCTTTCTCAGCTCCGGCAGGACATTACCCGCCCGCTCGGGGTGCTGTGGCTGCTTGCGGCGATCTTGTTCGTCGCGGCGGCCGGAACATTTCTTCTGAAGAGAGAAAAGAAATTGCGCGCACGGTGCGTCTGAAGCAAACCGGACAGATGCGTTCTCAACCGGATGGGAAATGGATGCCCGTCGAAGTCGATCAATGGTTCACGACTGAAAAGCCCGGGTTCCTGTGGAAAGCCGAAGTTGCTGTCGCACCCGGCATCTCGATGGTGGGGAGGGACAAATACAAAGATGGGAGAGGCCTCCTCCTGATCAAGGCGCTGGGGTTGGTGGCTGTGGCAGATGCCAATGGTGCTGATGTTGATCAGGGCACAATGCTGCGCTACCTTGCTGAGATCATGTGGTTCCCGGCGGCCGCGTTGAATGATTACATCCGGTGGGAGGAAATCGACTCCCTTTCTGCCGAGGCGACGATGTCAAACGCCGGCGTAACCGCATCGGGGATTTTCCGTTTTGACAGCACAGGGGATCTGAGGTCGTTCGAGGCGAAGCGCTACTTTACTCGTGAAACAGGATCGACTCTGGAAGACTGGTTTGTACAGGTAGAGCCTGATGGGTATGCAGAGTTCGAAGGCGTGCGGGTTGCTGCCCGAGGGTCGGTGACGTGGAAGCTTCAAGACGGTGATTTCACCTGGTTCAAACTGGAGATCACGGACATACGGTACAATCGAAGGGAGATCGTCCGCTAAGTCGTTCGATTTCCGGATGCCAGCGATCAGAATCTTGCATCCCCACCTATCCTGAAAGGGAATGTGTATGCACCTCCAGGCCATTGACTGGATCATCGTTGCCGCCTCGCTCGTCGTTTGCTTCTTCCCGGCGCTCTTCTTCGGCAAACGCGCCGGCAAGAATACGTCGGAGTTCTTCGTCTCGGGCAGAGCTGTTCCGTGGTGGCTGGCCGGGCTCTCCATGGTTGCCACGACGTTCAGCAGCGACACGCCGAATCTCGTTACCGATATCGTTCGCCGGAACGGAGTCGCAGGCAATTGGGTCTGGTGGGCCTTCGTTCTGACCGGTGTTGCGACGGTCTTCTTCTATGCCCGTCTCTGGCGCCGGTCGGGTGTCATGACGGATCTCGAGTTCTATGAGATGAGATACTCCGGCAAAGCGGCCGGCTTCGTTCGGGGATTCCGATCGGTGTATCTTGGATTCTTTTTCAACTGCATGATCATGGCGACGGTGAACCTGGCAGCATGCAAGATTGCCGCGATTCTCTTCGGCCTTCCGCGATGGCAGACACTTCTGGCTGTCGGAGCCCTCAACGTCGTTTTCGCCACGCATTCCGGCTTGTGGGGGGTTCTGGTCATCGACATGGTCCAGTTCTTCATCAAAATGACCGCGGTGATTGCTGCGGCCTACTTCGCGGTGACGCTGCCCGAAGTCGGCGGATTGAGCGGCCTTGTTGAGAAACTTTCTGCCATGAAGGGTCCGGGCGGGATCAACTATCTCGATATTCTTCCCGACTTCACGAACAACTGGGACCTCGCCATTGCCGTGTTCATCATGCCCATCGCGGTGCAATGGTGGGCGGTATGGTATCCCGGGGCAGAGCCGGGCGGCGGAAGTTACATTGCGCAGCGTATGCTCGCTTCGAAGTCAGAGAAGGATGCTCTCGGCGCGGTCCTGTTCTTCAACGTCGCTCACTACGTTCTCCGTCCATGGCCATGGATTATCACGGGCTTGTGCTCCATCATCATCTATCCTCAGCTTTCGGATATTCAGGCTGCCTTTCCCAATCTCGATCCAAATCTTCTTGGCCATGATATCGCGTTTCCGGCCATGCTCAAATTTCTTCCCGTCGGTTTCATCGGGTTGATGGTGGGAGGCCTCATCGCAGCAAACTCTTCAACGATCCTTACCCATCTCAACTGGGGAGCGTCCTATCTCGTCCACGATTTTTACAGGCGGTTCATGAAGAAGGATTCTACGGAACACCATTATGTTCTTGCCGGACGAGTGGTCACCGTCATTCTGTTCGTCTTCTCTTCGAGCCTCGTCTTTGTTCTTGAGTCGGCAAAAGACTCCTTTGATGTCATCCTGCAGGTCGGTGCAGGGACCGGCTTGCTCTATCTCATCCGCTGGTTCTGGTGGCGGGTGAATGCGTGGAGTGAAGTCGCGGCGATGGTCAGCTCTTTTGCTGTCTCCATCATCATCCTCATCCTCAACAAGAACGGTGCTGCCATCAGCACCCACGCCGCTCTCCTGATCACCATCGCAGTAACGACCATCAGCTGGGTCTCGACGGCGTTCTTCGGGCCGGAAACAGACAGGGCCACGCTGGTTGCCTTCTACAAGAAGGTCCGACCTTTTGGCCCCGGCTGGAAGAAAATCCGTGAAGAAGCGGGAATCTCGGAGGCAGAAGCGAAGGCGACTCATGAAAACATCCCGATGGCGTTGCTCGGGTGGGTGGCTGGATGTACGGTCATCTGGTCATCGCTCTTCGCGGTCGGAAATTTCCTGTACGGACGGACAGGGTACGCCGTGGGACTTCTCCTTGTCTTCATCATCAGCGGGCTTGCTTTGTTGTATGTCATCAACCGGCTCTGGTTACATGGAGGACCCCGAACGGAATAGATCGCCCGACGCGGGCGCATCGCGGTGTTTCTCACCGAGACAAAGGGGAAAGATCTCGTCATTTGAGCCTCGCGCTGATCCCGGATGCAAGGAATGAGCCCGGTCGTTGTCTAATAATAAGCACATGCGGACAACCTGAGGACCGATTCGTTTGAAGCAACCTTCCATGGAAAGCAACAGCAGCGGCCGCCCGCAATCTCCGGAGACAGCATTGTCCTTCGACGATCTGTACCGGGAATACGGCGACCGAATCCTCAACGTCCTCTTCCGTTTCACCTCCCGGGAGCAGGTAGCCCGCGATCTGCTCCAGGATGTCTTCCTCAAAGTCTATGAAAACATGGACTCCTTCGAGCAGCGCTCGCAGGTTTATACCTGGATCTACAGAATCGCGGTGAATCACGCACTGAATCATCTCAAACGCGAGCGGCGCACTGTCTGGGTGGATCTCATGGATGAATCGCTCGGCGAGCTCCTTCGGCATGACAGCGTGGAATTGCCCGGTTTTGGCGGTTTGGGCTCTGCACGTCCGGATGTGGAAGCAGAGAACAATGAGATGGCTCAACTCGCCCGGGAGTCGGTCGATTCCCTTCCCCCCAAGTTCAAGATCCCCTTTGTCCTGTTCAAAGATGAACAGATGAGTTACGCCGACATCGCAACAGTGCTTGATATCAGCCTCAGTGCTGTCGAGTCCCGTATTCACAGAGCACGCAAGATACTCATGAAGAAGCTGGGCCCGTTGATCAGGTAAGGGATATAAACATGCAAGTTTTTCCCGTGGAGCTTGTCTAATACTCTGAAAGGTCGCAACCGTGATACATCATTCCCAAATAAAGTCCGATGTGCTTGCGTGGATCGAGGGAACGCTCGAGTCAGGCCGGCGGGATGCCATGGCACACCATCTCGCAGAATGCCCCGACTGCCGGCGCTACATCGAGATGCTCTCGGCGTCTCTGGTACCTCCAGTAATCCCGGCAGAGATGAAGCTTGCGGCCGATCCATATCTCCCGACCCGCGTCAAAGCGCTGGCGGCTGAGCGCAGAACTCACGGTGAAATTCGTGAAGGGGCAGCGCTTCGGTGGACATGGACGACGGCAGCATTCGTACTTGCGATGCTGCTGGGAATTTACATCGG
>DOWV01000134.1:0-1535 GCA_003519375.1 Bacteroidota bacterium | reverse complement strand
CGGGGGAGGAAAAGTGATGAAGACGAAAGTTCTGGTCGGTATTCTTCTTTTTCTGATCGTGATCAATCTCTCGACGATCGGTGTCTTCGTCTACCATCTTCTGAAGCCCGTTCCTCCGGAACTCGCGCTTGGGGCGGGTGAGGGTGTGCCGCCGCCGGGAATGATGGGCGCCGGTATGCCGATGATGCGCCTGAAGCCGGAAGCGCGCGAGAAGATGCACAAGCTCATGCTTGGATTCCGCGAAGAAATTCGGGATTACCAGGAACAGATGTTCGCTTTGGAAGATTCGACCGTGGCACTGCTCAAGAATGATCCGCCGCCCATGAGCCGTGTCAACGAGCACCTGAAGCAGATTGCCGATCTTCGACTGCTGATCGACGAAAAGGCAGTACACAATCTTCTCCAGGCAAAAAAGTATCTCTCACCTGATGAGCAGGAGATGTTTTTCCGGGCGATCATGCAGGCCCGGCCGCAGGGGATGCGTTTGGGTGGAGGAACAACGCGCGGCCCCATGTGGGGGCGGGGAATGCGCGGAATGCAAGGACATGATGACTCAAGTATCACACGTTAATCACAACTCAACCAAAGGAGAAGTACGATGAAACGAATAACAACCATAGCGTTGCTGTTGACGTTGTTCCTGGCTTCGACGTTGACGGCACAGGACGAACAAGCGAAAGCGAAGCAGCCGAATCCCCAGATGCGCGGTATGGGCGGCATGGGTATGATGATGCATCGCCAGCAGGGCCAGCCCGGAGCAGCGATGGGACTCGGGGCTCTCACGGCAGAGCAACAGGCGAAGATGCAGGATCTCCGGCTTGCGCATCAGAAAGAGATGCTGCCTTTGCACACACAGCTTCAGAAACTGCAGGCGGATCTGAAGCTCGAGATCACTGCGGACAAGGTGAATGAAAGCAAACTGAAGTCCATGCAGGGAGAGATCTCGAAGCTGACGAGCGATCTCGCCGGTAAACGATTTGCCCACATGCGCACGGTGCGCGACATTCTCACCCCGGAACAGAAGAAGAAGTTCGACGAACGCATTCTCTCTGGTGGAATGATGGGAGCCGGAAAGGGCATGGGCAAGCGCGGTATGATGGGCCCTCGCGGGATGAAAGGACACGGCGGCATGATGGGGCAGGGCGGAATGGCCGGAGGTCAGGGCGGCCAATGTGCTTCCTGCGGTAATTGCCCCATGAAGTAGTGTGAGAGAGCGGGCAGGTGTGTCTCCACATCCCAACCGGCGCAGGCTGGTTGGGATTTTTATTTCGCGAAAAGAGGCATGACGCTCACCCTCATTTTCCAAAACGCGTAAACAGTTCAGTCCGGGCCTTCGAGCGATTTCACAAATTCCTCCTTGATCGCATCGAGAGGGATCCCTGCAGTCTCGAATCCGGGAGCGCCGCCGGAGCTGGTCGGACCTATTGGCGGCCGGCCGATGCCGTGCAGGTCCGGCTGATTCTCCTGGAATCGACAGAATCCGCCTCTGAACAACGGAAGAAGGCCCATCGGGTGGCGCCTCATCGTTCACGTCC
>DOWV01000342.1:302-3877 GCA_003519375.1 Bacteroidota bacterium | reverse complement strand
CCTGCGGCATGTGAAGGCACTTCCACGTTGTTTGAAACGGACTACTTCGACCTCGGGAAGGCCTACCTCACGCAGTCCGGACAGCTCTATGCCGAGGCCGGGGCAATGGCATGCGGAAAGGTCTATTGTTTCGGACCTACGTTCCGGGCGGAAAAGTCGAAGACCCGTCGGCATCTCACGGAGTTCTGGATGGTGGAGCCGGAGGTGGCGTTCAACGATTTGAACGACGATATGGATTTGGCGGAGGAGTTCCTTGAGTATATCGTCCAGACTGTCCTGAAAGACTGCGAGAAAGAGCTCAAGGTCCTCGAGCGGAATACGACTCTTCTTCAGAACGTCAAGAAACCGCTGCCGCGCATTTCCTATGACGAAGCGGTGGAGATCCTGAAAAAAAACGGTATCAACTTCGAATGGGGCAATGATTTCGGCGGGACGGACGAAACCGTCATCTCGCAGCAATTCGACCGCCCGGTCATGGTCCATCGGTATCCGTCAGCCGTGAAGGCGTTCTACATGAAGCGCGATCCGGACAATCCGAACGTTGCGCTCGCTGTGGACGTGCTCGCCCCTGAAGGGTACGGAGAGATCATCGGCGGAAGTCAGCGCGAGGACGATCTTGAAGTTTTGCTTGCCCGCATCAAAGAGAATAATCTTCCGCAGGAAGCATTTGAGTGGTACCTCGATCTGAGGCGGTATGGCACCGTACCCCACGCCGGTTTTGGGTTGGGAGTCGAACGCACGGTTGGTTGGATTTGTGGTCTCGACCATGTGCGGGAGACGATCCCGTTTGCGCGAATGATCTATCGCAATACACCATAAGAGAATCCATGCTGAGAGTCTCCAACCTTCGAAAGGCATTCTCGACCGTCGTTGCTGTTGACAACGTCTCGCTGGAAGTTCAGCGCGGGGAGTTGTTCGGGCTGCTCGGCCCTAACGGGGCTGGCAAGACGACAACGATCCGGACCGTGCTTAATATCATCGCCCCCGACAGTGGATCCATCACCTTTGACGGGAAGTCGTTCTCGCCGGAGATGTGGAATATTATCGGCTATCTTCCGGAGGAGCGCGGCCTCTACCGGAAGAGCAAGATTCTCAACACCATTTTGTACTTTGCAGCGCTCAAGGGGATGAACGAGCGCGAAGCAAAGCCGGTCGCATATCAATGGCTCGAACGTTTTGGATTGAAGGACAGCGCTCACCGGAAAGTCGAGGAACTTTCGAAAGGCAATCAACAAAAAGTCCAGCTGATCATTTCACTCCTGCACCGCCCTCAACTCCTGATTCTCGACGAGCCTTTCACGGGACTTGACCCCGTCAATCAAATCCTCCTCAAAGATGTGCTGATGGACCTGCGACAGCAGAATGTCGCGATCATCTTCTCGACACATCAGATGGAACAAGTCGAAAAGATGTGCGATAACATCTCTCTGATCAACAAGGGAAAAGAGGTCCTGAGCGGCTCTCTGCGTGATGTGAAGAAGCGGTACGGTACGAATTCGCTGAGGATTGAGTTCGAAGGCGATGGAGAGTTTCTTAAGACCCTGACCAACGTGAAACGGGCGGATGTCTACCAGAATTATGCGGAATTGGAGCTGACGGATCCAGCCGGCAGCCGCGCAATTCTCTCCCAGGTCGGCGACAAGCTGAATCTGCGGAAGTTTGAGATCGTCGAGCCATCGCTCAACTCGATTTTCATTAACGTCGTTGGCCCGCCCCCGGAATCCCCTGAATTGACAGCACCGCCGGTCGTGGCTGCGAAGAAGCCCAAAGCGCCCAGTGATCCGAGGGTGAAAAAGGAATTCCGGTCGGTTCTCGTGAGCGTCCTCGTATTGTTGCTCTTTACGGCGACAACGATCTTCGGGAGCGATCCGGCCTGGTACGTGCCGATCATTTTCCTTCCGATTGTCGGATTCTCGATCTTCAAGTATATCCGTGCGAAACGGGAAGTTGAAGGCGAGCAAACGCTTAAGGGAGGAGGGCCCGTCGAATGAAATACCTCGAAGTGGCCAAGTGGGAATTCCTCGAAAAAGTAAAGTCAAAAGCATTCATCATCTCGCTGATTGTGATGCCGGTGATCATGGTACTCTTCGGTGTCCTGCCCGGACTCCTGGCATCGAAGCCTGACGACAAAACCACCACCATCGGTGTCATCGACGAAACCGGTCAGATTATCAACCGGCTCTCCGAGCGGCTCGATGAAAAGTACAAGCTGCCGGATGGACGCCCGAACTATATGATCCGGAATCTTCAGGAGGAGGGAACTCCAGAAGAGCAGAGAACGCGTGCTGTCAGGATGGTTACGGAGAAGAAGGTGGAGGGGTATTTCCACATCCCGGCGTCAGCGTTTGACAGCGGCAAAGTAGAGTATCGCGCGGAGAATGTCGGTAATTTCAGAGTGGGCGAACGCTTTGCACGTACAATCGAAGAAGTGATTGTCGAGTATCGGCTCAAAGACCAGGGGCTGAATCCGGAGCTTGTGCGGAAACTGATGAAAGGGATAGACGTCAGGTCGATCAAGGTGAGTGAAAAGGGTGAGGAAAAGGAGTCGGGATTTCTCGAAACTTTCTTCAGCGCCTACATCGTCATCATGATGCTGATGTTCCTCGTTCTGACTTCCGGCCAGCTCCTGATCAGAAGCGTCGTGGAGGAGAAATCAAACCGCGTGATCGAAGTGCTTCTCTCGTCCTGCTCGGCACGCGATCTGATGGTCGGCAAGATCCTGGGATTGAGCGGACTGGGAATTCTTCAGATGGCCATCTGGGGAGTTATTGGATTGGGCATTGCACTAAAAACCGGGGCGAATCTCTTCGCGCTCGAGAATCTCGCGCTCTCGGGAGTTTACCTGCTGCTGGGATATCTCCTCTATTCGGCGATCTTCGTGGCGGCAGGCTCGCCTGTGACGACGGAGCAGGAAGCGCAGCAGATCACCAGCTATGTGAGTTTGTTCCTGGTATTTCCCATCGTCCTCGCGATGCCGGCGATGCAGAATCCCGACTCGCCCCTGATCCGGATTCTGTCGTTTATTCCGCTGCTGACGCCGGCCTTCATGGTCATGCGAATTCCGATTCAGATGCCGCCGCTATGGGAAATCCTGACGACGATAGGCCTGCTTATCGTCTCGAGTGTGCTCATGATGTGGATTGCAGGCAAGATCTTCCGCACCGCGATTCTGGTGTACGGAAAGCGTCCGACAATCAGGGAGCTTCTCCGGTGGGTGCGTGCGGCGTAACGTGATTCTCTCAACCGGCTTTTGAAGCAAGCGTTTCTGTTATTCACTAATCTCTCCAGACCGTCTGTGAACCTCGAAACCGTTCTCTTTTACTTCCTCGGCGCTATTTCGATCGGCTCCGCTCTCATGATGGTGACGCGCCGAAGCCCCGTCATCGCGGCGCTCTATCTCATCCTCAACTTCTTTGCCCTCGGGGGACTCTACCTGACGCTTCACGCGCAATTCATCGCGTTCATCCAGATCCTGGTGTACGCAGGCGCCATTATGGTCCTGTTCCTTTTCGTCATCATGCTTCTGAACCTGGGCGATGAAAAGAAGATGACGGAGAAGATCTCGTACAAGAAGG
>DOWV01000342.1:0-227 GCA_003519375.1 Bacteroidota bacterium | reverse complement strand
GGAGAAGATCTCGTACAAGAAAATTATCGGTGCGGGACTCAGTTTCGGCGTCCTCATGGAACTCATCTACGTGATCGGATTCTCGGGAGCCACTCTGCCGCCGTCGCAATTCGACAAGGCAGTGGGCGTTGGAACGGTCGAGAATATCGGGCTTGAACTCTTTACGACGTTTCTCTTTCCGTTCGAAGTGACCTCGGTTCTGTTGCTGGCCGCGATCGTCGGCGCCG
>DOWV01000035.1:457-4478 GCA_003519375.1 Bacteroidota bacterium | reverse complement strand
GGAAATCGCCTCAAGATTGGAGCGAGCGCATTAAGGTCATCACAACAGCGAGATATGGCCTTAGGACTTTTCGCAGAACGCTCAGAGCCCGGCCAATTTGAGTTTCGACCGTTTTCACCGATATCTCAAGAACATCGGCGATCTCGGAGTATGTCAAACCCTCTTGGCGATGGAGCGCAAAGACAAGCTTGCATCGCGGTGGAAGAAGTTCAATCGCCTGTTGCACGGCGACCGTCAATTCTTTCCTTTCATAGTCCTCTTGAAGGCTAGCTCGAGCGATCTCCGCATGCTGCCCTTCGAGCTCTTCCACCCTGCCTACCACCCGCCGGTGCTTCAGGTAATTCAAAACTTGGTTCTTTGCAGCCCGGTATAGATAGCTCCGGACTGTCCCCCGCGGCGACCAACTCTCCCCCATCTCCCACACGTTGAGGAACACATCTTGCGCCAATTGCTCTGCATCAGAACAATCGCGAATCAGACGAAGCGTGAATCGGCATAACCTAGGATAGTACGAGCGGAACAACAATTCGAACGCGACCTCGTCACCAGCGCGGATCCTCTCCACCAACTTGCTGTCCGTCGCGTCAGCACTGCTAGCCTTGACCATTGTCTCAAGACATTTGTCCAAGATGAACCCTCGCCGTTATGCTGTCGGAAGCCAGCGTACTCAAATCAAATAACAATGTCAAGAAGCCCCGAGTGGGGTACATCCCAAATCGGGATCGCTTCATGCCGACTTGCTAGAAACCACCTTGGGCAACAATGCTTCACGAGGTAGACAACAACGGCTGCGAGCTTTTTGCGACTCGCTCCGCTGGATCACAGATTTGTTTCACTGGTCGGCACGAAGTGCTGCAGATGCGGCGTGTTCCAAAGATGCGAGGCGGAAGGAAACGCGGAACAGATGGAAACGAGAAGAACTGGTAAGGCGACGCCCAGCTACGGCCCTTCAATCAGTCAAAACAGCGCACCTAGTTGAACATTCTCATGAGTACCGATCGGATCAACCACATGCCTCTCATCGTCCAGGAGGGCAGAGCGGTTTGTGACTACGCAGACCTTCTTCCCCTCTATGCGATCTCATCCTGACTGAAGCAGGATGTCTACTCCGACTAAGATCTGGACTTCGCTCTTCTTCTTCATTTCTTCACAAGCTCAATAATGGTGGCATCCCTCGCAGGGATCTCAACTGAAATGTCACCATTTGACCCAATCACGCCGAAATCTAGTCGGCCGTTTTCTCTTATCAGCCAGACGCTATCTCCTGCGGAGTACCCGTATCGGCTCGCATTGAACCGGAACAAGTGCGCGTTGGTCGACACATTGGCAGCCGCCACACCGACGTGGCCATCCTTGGCGCGCCACGCCCCAACGACGAACGGCAATGCCGTTGCCTGGTATACGTTCTCATCTTTATCACGCTTCCCATCATCAGCACCACCGTCGTTGCTCGGCTTCGTCGCCGTCTCCGTGGCCTTCCCTCTCCGACCCGCGTAAATCGAGAGTCGTATGACGGGATATTCGATGGGAGAGGCGTCGACGCTCGGAGGCCGAAGGTACGTCCCGTAGAGTAGGTATTTTGTCCCCCGTTCGCGAATACGCACGAGCTTGAGTGCGAACGCTATTTCCTCCATGCGCTCCTGCCGCTGAACAGGAAGGTAGTTCGCAATTGTCGGTTGGCTGCCCCATGCGAACGTCCGGGCCTGCTCGACATAGAACAATGTCGAGTATGTCCTGTCCAACAGCTTCAATGGTTCCTTCGGTGCGAACTCTGCTGGCCACAATTCGTCGTAGGGAGGAATGGTGAGGGAGGAGTAATTGCCGTACGTCACACCATAGGCATGGTACACCGCCTGAAAGAACGGAATGCAGTCCCAGCCGTCATTTGGTCGCGCGTAGCGTTCTTTGCTCACTTGCAATGTGAGCATTAGATCGAGATAGGGGAGCCAGGCTTCGCCGGCCCCTTCTCCAGCCAGCAAGGTATTTCTTACGGACTTTGTTCTCTGACGGATGTCAGTTGAAAGGAGACGGAACCCATTCATCCAGTATGATCCTCCTCCGAGCGGATGACCGTGTGTCGGATCGTAGCAGAGGAGACTGCTGCATGCCTGGTCCATGTAGATGCCGTCGACGCCAAGGTCGCGGACGGCAGCTTCGGCGATGCTCGCATACGTCTTCCGCCAGAATGGCGTGGCCATGCACATCGATGCACAAGCCTGCTGAGTATAAGTGTTGTAAATCTCCGGTCTGACCTTTCCATCCAAACCCTTTACGGCATAGCGTTCAGCTCCTTGTTCAAGCCAACTTCTCGTGGTCATCCCCCACAATCGTTGGTTCATGTAGACGATTGCCCGTATATCGCTTTTGTGGGCGGCCAAAAGGGCAGATTTGAATTGCTCGGTTCCCTCGCGGGGTGGGAGGTATTCCGGAAAGCCAGCATCATAGGAGCATCCATGCCACCAATGCCAAAACACGCTCACGGGAAGGCTCAATTCCTTCTGAATATCAACTGCTGGTTTTAGCACACCTTCAGACTTTCCGCGATTCCAGACCCACAGGGATGTCTTGAGAAGCCATTCGGGCACGACTCCAAGGTTCAATCTACTCCGGACTGCCCACGTCTGCAGCGTTCCCCAGGCCCGATATCGCTCTGCCGCCGTCATCCAGTCACCACGAAATGTGCCGACGACAGCACGATATGCTGGAGTATATGATTTCTGAGGCTGTGACTCGTTTTCAGGGTAGTGCATCATTTCATAGTTCACGCGCCCTGTCGAGTCACCCCAGAAAGCGAAGACTTTTCGAAACGCCGCGGTATCGTCGCACGAGAGATAGAGCCCTGGACCGTTTTCGCGGTAGTAGGCAAGACATTGAAGGGACATAGCACCGGGATAGGTCCACTCAAGACGCTTGTATGGATTGCCAGCTCCCGTGATGAGTTTCCTTGGTATCGTTGTCAGCTGGCCCATCCATTGCGGAACTGCCAGCCTTTCGTCCGGTTGCTTTGTGATCCCCGTTACTCTGGGAAATCTCACCTTCTCAATACGTAGTTGGGCCGGTTTGGCGATGCTGATGCCCCAGTAGCTCACTTGCTCCTTCCCGTCGAGGAACACAGTGACCTCGACTCGGAGAGGATCGGGGAAGGGAAGATCGAAATCTTCCCAGATCATCTTGACCTCCTTCTGAAGATTATCGGGCCGCTGGAAACGGAATTTCCTGGCTGCCGCAGGAGTGACAACAGCCGGCTCACATCCCGGAAGCAGGTCGATTTGCCACAACGCGTTCTTGAGGATGGCCTCCGAAATGAAGTTCATTCCAGTAGACTTGTCCGTAAGGCCCAAGATGTCTCCAGTTCCATTGTCAACATCGAGTCGGACGGATTGGTTGTTGAGAGGGACCGATCTTTGACTATAAGAAATGCCAAGGTTGAGGGTTATCGCGAAAACGAGAGAGAGTCTTCGAAAGGTGTAATATATCCTCGTCTGCATGATCAATCCTCCTTATACTGCCTCGGAACTTCGCCAAGTCCTTTTCCAGCAGGATTTCATCAGTCTGAAGGCCGTTCCCGACATACTTTCCATTACCGTACTTGATTTGAGACTCATTGGCCTTCTCAAAAGACGGCAGTCCAGCAAGAGTTGGTTCACCCCCTTGCCACGCAAACGAGACGTGACTACCTCCGTGCTACAGGATCTGCTTCACAGCCTCCTCAAGAACTCCCTCGCTCATCCGATGAACCTTCGCATCCGGAAACTCGCTTGCCCGTTCAAGATAGAAGCAATACGTACAGTCGAGATTGCAGTCTGCACCCACAAGCTCAATCAGTGCAGAGTCGAGGGTCTTCCCGCGGAGAAGCAATTCACTTGCCATGGTATCCGCCGGCACTTCTCAGATGAGCCTGTTCAGCCACGATCTCCTCAGCGATGATCCAGGCCCTTTCGCCAACCCCTGGATGCAAAACAGGACCGCCTTCAGATTGAATCTATCAGCGCGGGAGATATCTTTTCTCGTCAGTATCCCC
>DOWV01000035.1:0-389 GCA_003519375.1 Bacteroidota bacterium | reverse complement strand
TAGATATCTTTTCTCGTCAGTGTCCCCATACTGTCTGCGCAACCGCTCGAGCTCTTCCCGCAATTCCAAAACGGTGAGGGCATACGAAGGGTTATCATAGAGGTTGACCAGCTCGTGAGGATCTTTTTCAAGATCATACAATTCCCAAGCATCAATATCGAAGTAGAAGTGAATGAGCTTGTAACGCTTTGTGCGGATCCCGTAGTGACGCTTGACAGAATGCTCGGCGGGGTATTCATAGTAATGATAGTAGATCGCCTCACGCCAATCGCTCGCCACATTTCTGTTCAGGATACTCTTCAACGATCGACCCTGCATGTCTTTCGGCACCGGAACCCCTGCGTAGTCCAGAAATGAAGGAGCAAAATCCAGATTCATGACCATCTGAT
>DOWV01000372.1:22911-25977 GCA_003519375.1 Bacteroidota bacterium | reverse complement strand
TCTGATCGACGAGGCGATCCCCTCCTTCCAGGCCGGATTCAGAACGATTTGGACGGGAAGGTCATCGAGTTCATGCTTCATCCGATCTGACTCGAAACCAAGGACAACAACGACTCCGGCAGGACGGAGGTCAAGCGCAGTTTCGGTGATTCTCCGCAGGAGGCTTCGCTGATCGAGCTGCAGAAGCTGCTTCGGCAGGCCGAGACGGGAGGAACCTCCGGCTGCCAGGATGAGGATCGCAGTTTTGGTGCTTGTCATGGGGGGCAGTCCGCAGCGCGCAGCTGGCGTGGTTGACTCTTATTTAGGAGCCGGCATTCCGAATTGCGCCCATTCTTCCTTCGATGGACCGTACACACCCGGAACTTTGAGCCCTGCCTGCCGCATCAGGACTGTCATCTGAGCACGGTGATGAATCTGGTGATGGACCAATGATGTGAGCGCAAATCCCCGTTTCCATTTCTCCCCGTACATGTCCAGTTCATCGCCGAGGGAAGCGTCATTCCATGTGCGACGCACGAGCTCAAGGACGGACCTCGAGCTGATGTCGTACGTTTTTGCTATCTCTGTCGCGTGCTCCGGCTGCTCGGAGTCCTCCGGCGGAGCGGTTACCTGCAGTCCCATCTTTGACCCCATTTCGCTCATCGTCAGCACAAGATGCCATGCGAGGAAGCCGAGCGAGCGGCCATCGTCGGTGACCCGCTGATTCAGTGAGGTGTCGGTCAGCAAGTTCATGATCTTGAGCGTTGCCCCGCTCTCGTACTTCCAGTCGACAACAAAGTCGGCGATTGACTGGTACATGGGATCTCCTTACATGGTTGTGGCAGTTCGTACGCGAGTCACACCACAGAGTCACAGCGAGAACGACAGATCACCGCTTCAGCGTATCGAGAATCTTCTCCATCTCATCTATGACACGGTTCATCTTCTTCATCGTCAGTTCCAGCGGCTGCGATGTGGTCATGTCGACTCCGGCTTTCTTCAACAGGCTGATGGCATAGTCAGAGCTTCCTGACGACAAGAACTCGATGTAGCGATTCGTTGCAGCTTTGTCTCCGGCGAGGACCTGTTCGGAGAGGGCGGCAGAGGCGGTGAATGCCGTGGCATACTGATAGACATAGAAATTGTAGTAGAAGTGAGGGATGAACGCCCACTCGGCCTTGATTTCGTCGTCGACAATGCAGACGCCTTTGTCGTGGCCGTAGTACTTCTTCGTAATCTCAGCGTACAATGCGTTCATCGCGTCGCCCGTGATCGGCTCACCCTTTTCCGCCATCTCGTGAATCCGGAGCTCGAACTCGGCGAACTGCGTTTGCCGGAATACCGTTCCCTTGATTCCTTCGAGGTAGTTGCCGAGCAGGGAGAGCCGGACATTGTTGTCGGTAATCGATTTCAGCATGTGATCGATGAGGAGCGCCTCGTTGAACGTCGAAGCGACTTCTGCCACGAAAATCGGATAGTCGGCTGTCGGGTACGGCTGCGTCTTGTTTGAAAGATAGCTGTGCATCGTGTGGCCGATTTCGTGGGCCAGGGTGCTCATGTCGTCGTACTTGTTGTTATAGTTCAGCAACATGTAGGGATGGACATCGTACGCAGAGCCGTTGGAGTAGGCTCCTGATCGCTTGCCCTCTGTCGGGTAGAAATCGATCCATCGATCGTTGAACGCTTTCTGCACAACGGAGATATACGACTGTCCGAGGGGAGCAAAAGAAGTCAGGATGTGTTTCTCAGCCTCTTCGATATCGTACTTGAGATCGACGTTGCTCAGGAGGGGGGCATAGAGATCGTAGTAGTGCAGTTCCTTGAGTCCCAGGATCCTCTTGCGCAGGTTCAGATAACGATGGAACGTCGAGAGGTTCCTGTTCACGCCGTCGACAAGGCTGCGGTAGACCTGAACGGGAATGTTGTTGGCGTCAAGGGCGCTTTCAAGGGCCGAGTTGTATTTGCGGGCCCGGGCGTAAAACATGTCCTTCTTCACCTGGGCATTCATCTGCGTGCCGAACGTTCGCTGATACTCATTGAGCTTGCCGAAGAAGGCGGCGAAGACCTTTTTCCTGTCGTCCCGGTTTGCCACGGTACGATAGAGCGAGAAGGTGGATTTCGTGAGCTTGACCGATTGACCTTCCGACAGCGTGACTTCGGGGTAGGGGAAATCCGCATCGGTAAAGACGCCATAGATGCTCTCGGCGGCATCGGACATCAGGCTCGCGTCGGCAATGATCTTCTCTTCGCCCGCTGTCCCGGTGTGTGCCTGACGCCGGAGAATGTCATCCAGATAATGACGGTAGACTTCGAGCCGCTTTTCCTCGCTCAGAAATCCATCGACGGTTTTCTTGTCGATGGAGAGGATTTCGGGCTCGATGAACGCTGCCTTGGCGGCGAAATCGGAGTACACCTGCCTGATTTCCTGCTGCATCGCGAGATACTTCGAATCGCGGGTATCCTGGTCCGAGCTCATGCCTGCGTAGCTTCCGAGCCTCGTGAGTTCCTTCGCAATGTTGCTCGCCTTGTCAAGGCATCCGAACAGCTGCAGTGCCGATTTTCCTAACGTCCCCTTGAACTGGTCCATGGCAGGCGCTTCCGTGACGATCTTCTCTTTCGCCTTCCTCCATGCCTCATCGGAGGGATAGATGTGAGTCAGATCCCATTTGTACTTCTCGGGAATGCTGGACCGGTCCTTTTCCTGCGTCACGGCAGAAGTCGATGCTGCGAGGGACAGGCCAACAAGGGAAAGCGTTACGGCTGTAAACGGATGCATAGAATCGCCTTTCTGGAACTCAAGTGGTTGGAGTCGATGTGGTATGAGGAGTCTCAAAGGGATTGTTCAGTCAATAGCACACTTACGACACAGATGCCACAGATAACCACGGCAAAATCATTCTGTGTCAATCAGTAGCGTCTGTGTATTCTGTGTTCAAATCAGAGCACTGAAAGGAAATTGAGCTCATCATTGAGCGCCCTGAATGTACGCGTTGAAGGATGAAACGGCAAGAAAGATGTGGTGAACTAAATCGAGCCATTTTGCGATCTGGTGATCGAGCCATTTTTTAGATGATTCAATGATCCGAT
>DOWV01000372.1:17209-22730 GCA_003519375.1 Bacteroidota bacterium | reverse complement strand
CTTCCCCATGTATTGGCCCTGCGTGATTGCTCAAAAATCCGCCGCTTCGATGGTTCATGAAAGCCTGGATCTCAGCCAGGATTGAGAGAGCTATCTCTTCAGGAGAGTCGGCCCCGATGTTGAGTCCGATAGGACTGTGAAGCCGGCCAAGTTGCTGAGCCGTCGGTGTATAGCCTGTCTCACGCAGTTTTTCGAGGAGCATCCCGGCTCGGTCTGAAGGACCCAGGAGACCAACGTACTTCGCGGGTGAAGGAAGGAGAGCACGCAGAAGCTGAAGATCGTGCGAGAAATTGTGAGTCAGGATTACGGCTGCTGATTGAGATGCGATCTGAAGCTGGTCTCCGATCTCTTCGGGGCGAGCCGGGAGCAAGACATCAGCCGTCGGAAAGCGGTCGCTCGTCAGGAACGCCGGACGGTGATCAACCACTGTCACGTTCCATCCCAATTCGCCGGCAAACCGCGAAAGAGGAATTGCATCGGCCCCGGCTCCGAAGATGAGGATCGGGAGAGGGGGATGTATGACCTCCATGAATGCTTCGACAATCCCTTCTGTAAAACGATATTCTCTGACACACGATGTTCTCGAGCGAAAGGCACTCAGACAGTCTTCCGTCAAGGCAGCACACAATGCGGGGTTCTTAATGTCTTCTTCAACCCCCCCATCTTGGGACAGAAAAAGGTGTGATCCGACGCGCGCCCTGAATTCCCCGTCGACACGGAAGACACTGGCGATGACGCCCGACTTGCCCTCCGAAATACATGTTGCTATGAATTTCAGGTGCACGGATCGTGCACTGAGCGGCAGAGGTTCAAGCAATATCTGGATGACGCCATTACATCCCAGATTGAGTCCCCACACGTCCGCATCCGGCGATGTCATGTCGTACGTCACCGTGAGCGCATCATGTGACTCCATTGCTTTCTTTGCGCGTTCAATCACGTCGGCCTCCAGACATCCGCTGCTCAGCGTCCCGACGGAAGTGCCATCCTCGCGAATGAGCATTCTCGCACCCGGGCGACGGTATGTCGAGCCTTTGACTTTGACGATCGTCGCGAGCATGGCTTTTGCTTCCGCCTGCTTGATCGCTTCGTATGTCTTGAGGATATGCTGGAGTTCTTTCATTCGGGGAAGATGCTCCGTTGAATGGGGTAGCGAACTCAGGAAAGATAGGGAATTCCTCGGTTGCGCACCAGTCTGCGCTCTCTAGTAAAGAACATCACCAGCGATGGTGAACCTCATCCTTCACAAGACTGTCATAGACCGAACGAATCTTTTTCATTGTCTCATCGGAAAGAGGTGGAACGTCCGCTCCTTTGACGTTCTCTTCCACTTGCGCAGGACGCTTTGCTCCGGGAATCGCGCACGTGACCTCCGGAAACATGAGAATCCACCGCAGCGCCATTTGCGCCAATGATGAGTCCGCAGGCACAAGCGGGCGCAGTTCTTCCACCGCCTTCAGTCCAAGCGAAAAATCGAGGCCGGAAAACGTCTCGCCGCGGTCAAACTCTTCTCCATGTCGATTGAACGCCCGGTGGTCGTCTGGCTCGAATGCGGCGTCTGACTTGAATTTTCCCGTAAGCATTCCGGAGGAAAGAGGAAGCCGGGCGAGGATGCCGACCTTCCGTCGCTGCGCCTCGGAAAAGAAAAGCTCCGCGGGCCTTTGGCGGAAAATGTTGAAGATAATCTGGACTGATTGGACCCCGGGGTACTCAATCGCTTTCAGAGCTTCTTCGACCTTCTCTACGCTGACGCCGTAGTATCGGAGTTTTCCCGCCTCTACGAGTTCGTCGAGCCAGCCGAAGACTTCGGGTTGGTAATAGACTTCTGTGGGAGGACAGTGGAGCTCAAGAAGATCGATTGATTCTGTCTCCAGGTTCTTCAGACTTCGTTCGATGAATGAGGTGAGGTTTGCTTTCGTGTAGCCGCCGGCGACATGCGGATTGAGTCGGCGGCCTGCTTTGGTGGCTACAAAAAATGGGTCGCGGCAGTCGCGTTTCAATCGCGCAAGGAGTTTTTCACTTCGCCCGTCGCCGTACACATCTGCCGTGTCGAAGAAGTTCACGCCCATCTCGAGTGCGCGGTGAAGGGCGGCCATCGACTCATCGTCGCTTATCGATCCCCACGTACCGCCGATTGCCCAAGCTCCAAAACTGATGGTCGAAACGCGCCAGCCGGTACGGCCTAATTCACGATAATCCATAATTAGGTTTCGTCTCCCATGGGATTCCGTTCCGTGATTCACGATACGATGCACGCGAGAGGAATGTCCGGAAATAGCGGCTCAATGTCTAGCTGCCCATGACTGTTCTCCCGCCAGCCATGGGGGCTCATTCGGGGCCTTGAGTAGAGCGAGGTGTCGATACCTGTCATCGGACAGCGCTACCTCACATCGTACCTCAGAAAACTCACAAACGCGGCTGCGAAGAAGAGCAGCGTAAAACCCGCGAGGATCGCAGTTGGTACGAGAATCCGGGCAAATCGCACACTCAGAGGCGGCGGCTGGAATTGGTATTTGGGCCTTCCCCGGAGATCGAGATAGTCGTTCGGCGTAAAGGCCGGATTCTTTTGCTTCTCTTCGGAATATCGTTTCTCAACGTATGCCGCATAAGAGCGGTTGAATCTTCCCGCCTGCGATTCCCATTCAGCGTCGCTCTCAAGTCCGACATCGGCCGCGTCGGTCGCGGCGAAAACAAAGTTGGAAAGCGGGGAGAGAGACGCGAGGGTGGTCGCAAGGAGCTCCTGGTTCTTTGACCGGATGCCAAAGTCCTCCCGGATAGCGTTGCCGATCTTCCGTTGCTCGATATTCACCTGGCGGACGAGTTCATCCCAGGCCTTCCGGTAGCCGGCATATCGTTCCCGGAAAGACGCATCGCTCTCAATTCTCTTCTGCAGGTCGCTGCGCGTCGTCGACTGGATGGATTCGAGATCAGAGAATTCGGATTGAAGCAGCTGCCGGGTACGTTCGCGAACGATCTGATCGCGGTCGTCGCTTTCAATTTTTGTGAGCTCGCGGTCAATCTTGGCCCGCGAAGGAATTGTGTAAACCTGTGCCGCGAGGAATGGGCTGATGTTCGGGAGCACCAAGACCAGCACGACCCACGCAAAGAGGGATTTGAGGATGGCGACATTCGAAGTCCGCGACCGGGCGGAAAAGAGGAGCCCCAATGCGTAAAAAGCGGTGATATACAGATACGACAGAGAGAGGAGGGATGCCACGACACCGGTGTTGATTCCATCGAAATCGATTCCGGTGCTCAACGAAACATAGGCGATTCCGATGAGCACGCCGAGCGTGAATGGAACGGAGAGCGTGATGATGCCTGCGATGAACTTGCCGAAGAGGATGGTGCTGCGGGAGATGGACGTCGAGAGCATCAACTTGAGCATACCGTCCTCCCGCTCGCCCGAAATGGCGTTGTGCGAGAGGATAATCGCGATAAGGCTCATGATGGTGGCGACAATCGCCACGAGATCGAGTTTTGAAACAAGAGCCGGGACCGGGTTGCTGACGAAGTTCTCCTGCGAGGCGTCCCTGTCAATGCCGAGCACGAGAGGGCGGTAGCGGGATGGTTCACGAAAAAGAGCCGACATCCACTCAATCCTGTTAGTGTGCCCGTACCGGTCGATGAACGTGTCCTGTGCGCTGACGCGGTTGTAGTAGTCGTTCATCTCAATCCGATACTGCTCCGTGAGGACGACGATGGACGAGACGATCAGGATGATCGCCACGGCACAGAGCGCGATGAACCGGAGGTTGAGCAGATTGTCGAGAAGTTCTTTACGGATGAGAATACGAAGCATTGACAACCCCCTCTGCGATTCTCTGCGGACTTTGCGACTCCGCGTTAGAAACCAAGAAAGAAATTATCGTGGATCATACACCAGGAACCGAACATACGCTCCAGTGATAAACAATGCCGTGAATAACAGAATGATGGTCACATCGACAAGTCCTGTCTCATCCAGCACCTCGCTCAGCGAAGCGCGTTGATATTGGAACGTGTCCGGTTCCCCTTTTTCCAGTCGGTTGATCCGGCCGAAGTTCCGGCCGACGTACTGGATAATCGCGTCTTTCAAGCGTGACTCTTCATACAGTCCGGTGTTGGTTACATCGGTCATGACAAGGTGCAACGCTCCGGATGGGGAGAACCGCAGAATTGTTTTGGTTGTCCGCACCAGCGCATTCATCTGAGGCCGGTATGACTCAATGAGCCGGACGGTCGATTCCCTGATTTGCTGTATCATTCTCTGGCCTTCTGAACCGCCCGGGTTCTCTTTTTCCCGCTGGATTCGCTCGAAGATCGATTGGATCGTGGTCAGCCGCCCTTCCATCTCAATCCGATCGCTGGAGGGTACGTCGGAGATACTTCGGGCGATCGTCGTACCAAAATTCGGTATGACGAACACAAACAACAGCCAGAGTGCCAGCCCGAGCACCATGGAAGTGGCACTCCGATGAAACATCGATGAGACAAAGAGACCGACCGCTGTAAAGAGCAGTGTGTAAAGAAGGCTGATGAACAAAATGAAGAATGCCCTTGCCCAAAAGTCCGCCGTTGCGACAACCCCCGGCATGAGGGAAAGTACGGCGAGAGACAACAGATACACCGTGGTGAAGGGCGCTGCTACGAGGAGGAACCTCCCCAGGAGCTTTCCGATGATCAGCGATGGACGCCGGATGCCGTGCGAGAGAAGGAGTTTCAAGGTTCCCTGCTCTTTCTCATGAGAGACGGCGTCGAAGGAAAACAGGATGGCGATCAGTGCGAGTACGACTTTGATCGTGAAGAGCAAATCCGGTGCAGCAAAGAGGGAGAAGATGCGATTCACCGACTGCTGATTCTGATGGATCTGTATGCCGATGAACGACACCTCGTAGAGGCGTGTCAGGTTCTCCTCCATCCCTTTGGCAATCATGGAAAGAGGCGTCGGCTCGATGATGATGTTCGGACTTCCCGGCGCAGGACGGAGGATGTCGTAGTTCGCGAGTCGCTGACTCAAATCTCCGTACCCGACGATGCCGGCAACTCCCATGAGAAGGAAGAGAAGACCTGTCAGAATGAAGAACCGGTAGGAGAGAAGGTTCTCCAGAATCTCTTTCTTGGTGATGAGCCAAATCACTGGTGTATCCTGAGATGATTCATGGCTTACGTGTTGGTGAGACGGTAGACGTGAGTCTATAGCTTGAAACCTGAGACCATACTCAGTTTCCTCAATGCGCATGTGTCAATTGGACGGTGTTTGGTCGCCAAAGGTTGCTTTGTCAGATCAGAACGTCCACTATCGCACGCGATCCAGGTCGTGTCCGACGACGATTCTCCCCTTAAATCCGCCTTTTCGTACGCCCGCGATGAGCTCTTCATCCGAGGCACCCATGCGGATGATATGCGTTAAGACCAGAACTTTCGGGTTGGTTTTCGCAGCCAATGCGCCAAGCTCAGTATCTGAAGTGTGGAACTCGTGCATATACTTCGGCCAGTCTTCTCCGCCGGGGCGCGGTTCTGGTTTCAGTCTGGAAGCGGA
>DOWV01000372.1:0-17129 GCA_003519375.1 Bacteroidota bacterium | reverse complement strand
GGAGATGCGCAGCGCTCAGCTGACGCTCGACACCGGGTCCGGCGTCGAAAAGGAACACCTGTTCGCCGACAATGATGGCCGTCGCGGGGCCGGAGGCTTCGGGATTGGGCCGCGGCATCCCGGTGCCGAGGAGCACGACAATCGTACTGTCTGCCTGCTGGGGCTCACGGCTTAGGAGCCCGCACGGCAGGAGGTAGAGGGCAAGGAACAGGACTACTGGAATTCTGAGTATATGAGTCATGGCTCTTTTCTGACGCTCCGCGCCGTTCTGGTCCGAAGAGGAGGGTTGTCCCTGTCAAGTCTTTTCATGATGTGTCTTGCCCGGGAGCAGATTGCGGGCTCGCTCTGTGAGAGCATGAGCTCTATCGAAGTACGCAGTTCGCGTTTGAGGTCAGGCTCGCGCTCAGCGATCCTCGCGAGCACCGTCATAGCATTGGCCCGGATCGCGACCGGTGTGCCCGGATCGCCGAGGTACTCGAAACAGAGAGTCGCGATCATGCCGAGCTGTGATGCCGGGATTTCGCAGCACTGAAGGATGCCAACGACGTTGCGCTTCAGTGCATCGTGCACGTCCGGTTCCTGCATTTTGTTGAGCAGCTCGGGAATCCATGGAGTTATGAGCGGAGGATGGATTTCGTAACTCGAGATCAGGATCCACGCCGCCCGTTGCGTGACAACGGGCTCGCCGTGAAGGAGCAGATTCATCAGCTGGCGGTAGCGCTTTTTGTCGGCGCCGATCCACTGTGCGATGCGGACGGTCTGGCGCTTGGAGTGCTCTTTGAGTATTTCGGATTCGAGGTCCATTGACAAACGATCAAGATAAAACGATGGTTAGCACACAGATTACACTGATGTTAATGATCTCCACAGATTGATCTATCAGTAAACATCAGTTTCATCTGTGTTTTCAGTGTTCTATTACGGTGCATAAGAGACGGTTCAAACTCATGTGGTGGCTCAAATAACGAAATGTGTGTGCCGAAGTCAAGAGCTCGCAGGCTCCGGTGTCCTTTCAACAAGCCAGTTCTCGGTCGTTCGATGAGACTCAGGATGCCCTCAGAAACAATTGTCATCGGAGGCAATTTTGTGCTTAATTAGAGAATCATGGAACCCGGCGTAAAGCGAAACTCTCTTTCGTTGAACACCCTGACCTTCTCCAAATTCAAGGAAGAGTACCTTCTTGTGATTGCAGTCCTGCTGAGTGCAACCACCGCGGCAGTGCTGTTGTACAACAACGACAGGCACGTGTTTCTCTATTTCGGTGACGCAGCATCGCATATCGTCAAATCCCGCATCCTCGTGGACTCACAGCATTTCACACTTGAAAGCATCGGGCCTGTCTGGCTCCCCCTGCCGCATCTCTTACTCCTCCCGTTGGCGGCAATAGACTCCCTTTTCTTCTCCGGCATCGCGGGATTGGTGCTCGGCATTCCCTGCCTGATCGGAACCGGGCTCTTTCTGCTCTCTCTTGTTCGGCGTATCACGGGGTCGCGCCTCATCGCGTTGTTGAGCGCCTGCCTCTTTTGTTTGAATCCAAATGTTGTCTATATGGCTCTGACGCCGATGGGCGAACTGCCGCTGATTTTTCTTGTCGCAGCGGGGGCGTACGGGTTGCTGCGCTGGACCACGGATGGGGGAGACACATGGCTGATGGTTTGTGCTGCCGCAGTCATGCTGGCATCCCTCTGCCGCTATGAAGCCTGGATTCTGACCCCCTTGGTCTCGATTATTACCGCGAACAAAGGAGTGACAGCCTGGAAGCAGAGCGACCGAAGAAGAGCGATCAGGATGCTTTCGATTGCCGCGTTGACCCTTTCCGGTATCATCCTTTGGATCTGCTGGAACGCGTATGAATTCGGCGACCCGTTCCGCTTCGCGCCATGGAATTTTCGTTCGGGCCCGTTTTCCGTAAACAACCCGAAGGGTTATCGCCAGGAAGCCGTGCCTCTTACGCTTCTGAGAGCCATCGTGAGCATCTTTGGTCCGATGGCCCTTCTTGCAGCCGCTGCGGGCATCGTTCGTTTCCGGCGTCTCGCCCCCGATCGCCGTCACCTGTTGCCCTTTCTTTTCCTCGCACTGCCTGCAATCTTCATCTTTGCGACCATACTGATGGATCTTGTGTTGATCGATCAATGGTGGTGGAACTGGCGGTTTGTCCTGATCTTCGGTCTCTTCCTTTCGGCGTCCGCCGGCGTCGGTCTGGCTGAGTTCTTCAAAGGAGTGAGATCAAAGGTCGCACGCGGTGCTGTCGCGGCGTCTCTCCTCGCAATGCCGATCGTGCAGCTCACGGTACCTTCGGTGGGCGTCGCGACGTATGAAGACGCGGCAAAGATATTCAGCGGCCCCGATCACGTTGCGGCGTCATTCGGCGAACGGCTTGGCTCAATACACGAAGGGGGGAGGATCGTGCTTTTCACCGGATCCTACGGCGCGGAACGGATCATGGTCTCGAGCGGAATAGCACTGAAAACGTTTCGCAGCATCCCTTTTCCCGGGGGACAAGATATCCTTCTCCCCATCCGTTCGGGCGATCGGTACGTGGTGATCGGTAAGAAGCAGCTTCCTGACACGCGGGAGGTTGTTCGGTATTGGTTATCGAGGAGAGAGATGATTCTGCAACACTACGACATTCGGTTCGAAGACGAGTACTACCTTCTGCTTGAGAGCAAGAACGCGAATCTCATTCAATAATCTTCCTTCTCCTGCGAGCAATCTTCTGTGGTCATCTGTAGCATCTGCGTCTTCTGTGTGCTATTACGAGAGTTCTGTTCAGTTCAACACAATCCGAATCGTCAGCGGAAAAACAGACGAAACGCTGACCGGTGATTCATTCCGGTCGTGCCGATCGACAACCCATGTCGCCACTGCGTAGCCGATGATTCCGGCCAGCACGCAGTCGGATGCCCAGTGATAATCCTGATAAACCCTCGATAATGCCGTCAGCGCTGCGGGCAGAAACGCGATGATTTTGAGTGGCGGCGATCCGGCGTTGCGCGAAAGCACCGTTGAGAGAGCGAAGGCGAGCGTTGTGTGGCCTGACGGAAGCGAATAGTAAGCGTCGTCGAAAATAGTGAAGGGCTGGTAAACAAATGCGCCCCTGTTTGTGAAAGGTCTTGCCCGTCCCAACGCCAGTTTTAGCGCTGCTGTGATGCCGCCCGCATAGAGTGCCGACTGAGCGATCTCAAAAGCCACTTTCCGTGTCGACCTGTTGCCCGCCAGAATACCATGGAGGGCAAATCCGCCGGCCGCTGCGATGGTTGTGAAATTGTCTCCCCAGCGTCTCCCGAATTCGATCGGAAAACTCTTGTAGTAGCCTCTGTCCTTCAGCATGGCATCGCGCACCGGCTGGTCAAGCTGCATGACGAGCACCGTTCCCGCAGTCGCCAGCCCCAGCCTGAGCCAGTCATTTCCTTCCCAGTGAAGCGGTTGCCTGATGAATTCGACGGTCTCATTCCCGAACTGAGAGAAATTAAATCGGTTCTGCGCGGGCAGGATTGCCGTACACGAGAGAACAAAGATCAGCGCGCCGCAGATTGTCTGTTTCACCGCCGGATTGAGTGGTTGTTACTTCCAAAGCGTCAAAATTGTGCCCGATATCATGAAGGAGACGAGATTGTATCCTGAGTCGATGGACCACAAGGCCGAGGGCCGTTGGACGAAAATCACCTGATTCGTGTAACTGGTGGCGCCGGCGAACCCGATCCAGCACATTGCTCCGACCAGCGCTCCGTCGTAGAATATAGTCACCTTCGACAGATTGATAACAAAAGCGAGTGCGAAGTTGGTCATGAACCCGAGGATGAAAGCCATGACGTACATCATCGGATTCGCTCCCTGCTTCAATTCCTCGTCGGTCTTACCGATCAGCTCGACCCATTTCTTCGCAAAGAGAAGAGGGGAGTACCATAAGGCACCCAGGATGAATGTGATGAAACTGCAAACCAGCACCGCTACGAGATTGACCTGTATTACTGCCATGCGAACCTCCACTGGTTAGTGAGAAGAAGGCGTTTCTGGTGATGTCAATGGTTTCGGTGACAGACCACGACGAAGTCTTTTGATTCCGGCCCCAATGCGTCCTCGTTGTAATCCCCGTAGATGTCCTTGAGCGAGAGCTTTGATCTGTGCACGAGATGTTCCAGTTCGTAGCGGAAGAAATAGCGCATCTGCAAGTTCCATGATTCGGTCCTTCTCTCGCCTTCATCATCCCAGTTCAGCGTCATCGTGATGTGACTGACCTGGTTGATCAGATCGGAATGCGAAGTGACCGTTCTGGCAAGCCTCCTCCCCGGTGCATATTCCCCGTCAAAATCGATCTGCTCGTTGATGCCGTTGAGGAGTAACCTCAAGTCCGGTACATACAGATCAAAAATGAACTCTCCGCCGGGCTTCAAATGATCGTAGACGCGGTTGAGGACCTCCAGTTGATCTTCTGTGCTTGCGATGTGTGAGAACACACGGAACGGGGCGACGATCAGATCGAATTGTTTTTTCAAGTTCAGTGATCGGGCATCCTGCAACGTGAGACGATGGTGATGCTCCTTGCCGAGTTTCTGATAGAGCTGGTTGAGCATGGTCGAACTGACATCGATGCCGTACATATCTGCGCCGCCGCTCAAGGCATCGATGAAGAACCTGCCCGTGCCCACACCGATCTCGAGCGCCGGACCGTGAACCTCTTTGATTTTCCGGAGAAAATAGTCGCGATCGACGGTACGCAAATGTGCGTAGATAACGTCGTAGAATCGGGCGAAGTTCTCGGGGTATGAGATTTCAGCAGTCATTGTTTGGACGACCTATTTCCATTTGATGGTGCACCCGATGGAATACGTCTCGGCTTCCTTCACTTCCTTGCCGGCCAGGATGGCATCGGCGGCCTCCGCAAGATACCTGACACGGACGGCAGCCGGGTCCCGATGATTGTCGTCCATTTTCCCATGATACCGCAGCTTCATCTCTTGATCGAACAGAAAAAACTCAGGTGTGTGGGTTGCTCCGAACGCCTTTGCCGTCGTTTGCTCTGCGTCGCGCAAATAGGGGAAATTGAATCCCCTCTGTCGTGCACGCTTCACCATCTCGTCGAAGTTATCCTCCGGATAATTGTCGTCTTCGTTGGAATTGACGGCCACGAGCTGGACTCCTTTTGCCCTGTACTCATGCTGGAAGGCAATCATCCGGTCTTCATACGCCTGTACCGTCGGGCAATGATTGCATGAGAAGACGACGACGAGCGCTTTCCCCGTCGAGAAGTCCTTCAACGAATAACGCCGGCCGTCCGTTCCGGGGAGGTTTTCGAAATGCGGTATTGTCGAACGGAGGTTCAGCTTGTCTGTTGCCATGGAGGTGCCTGTGCGAAGCTGGAGGGTGGAATATTGGATTTATGGAATTATGGAATGATGGAATGATGGGGTGATCTATCCAGACATCTCGCCCTCGACGGGTCTGTTCTGAATGCCGAGATACTCCTCAATCTTGCGCTCAAGAAATCTGACGTTGTCCGGTTCGTCGATGCCGGCAATGAGCCGAATTTTCCTGTTATCCCGCGTGATTGCGCTGAGCTGGTACCGCGGATGGGCGCCATTTCTCGACTGAACCATGCGCTGTTCGGCATAGAGCTGAATGATCTCGGTCGCAGGCATGGTTCTGCTGCCGGGCCACGGAAGGGGACCGTGCCGGACCGAGAGCGTTCCCTGCCCTGCTGTCACGGATGTCGAGTTGTAGAATCCAGCCAGGGCCGTGTAGGTGAGGCCAATCCCCACACCGAGATGGAGGAGGGGAAAGACAAACATCAGCCAGGGCGCATCCTGGGCGAAAGCGACGGAGTACCAGAAAACCAGGAATCCATCCCAGAACAGGCAGAAGAACGCCAGGAAAATGTATGAGGGCGAGAACCACCGGTACGAAATGGTCAGTCCGTTGGCGTCATGGTTCAGCGTGAACGATTCGGGAGTCGGTGTCTTGATCTGGCTGCTGTCTGTATTCATTGCTTCTGAGCAGGTAAAGAGGACCGTCCTCTCCGGGGAGCACCGATGGAGATGACGATCCTCTTCAGAGTTATTGAAGGTCGGCCGGCCTGATCGGCAATCGCCGGATTCGCTTGCCCGTCGCCGCGAAGATTGCGTTGCAAAGCGCCGGCGCTACCGGGGGAAGTCCCGGCTCACCGATCCCTCCGACCGATTCCGTGCTCGGAATGATGTGCGTCTCCACCTTCGGCATCTCGTCGATCGTAAGAATCCGATAGTCGTCGAAGTTGTTCTGCTCGACACGGCCTCTGGCGATCGTTATCTCATCCTTCAAAACAGCACTGAGAGAATAGACGATGCCTCCCTCGACCTGGGCTTCGAGTGTATCGGGATTGACGACGGGTCCGCAATCGACGGCAGCGACAATCCGGTGGATTTTCACTTTCCCGCTCTTCTCAACAGAGACTTCGAATACCTCGGCAACAGCGCTCCCGAAGCTCTCCACGGCAGCTATTCCGCGTCCAACTCCTGCAGGAAGGGGTTTGCCCCATCCCGCTTTCTCCGCCGCCACCTCCAACGCACGGCGTAAGCGCGCAGATCCCGCCAGCAAGTGCCTGCGATATTCAAACGGATCCTTTTTCGCAGCGTACGCAAGCTCATCGATGAATGATTCCACCACGAATCCATTTTGTGAGGGACCAACCGAACGCCATGCACCGATCGGCACGCCGATGTCTTTGATGTGAGAGTCGATCTGGAAGTTCGGAAGAGCATAGGGAGGTGTAGATCCTCCGACGACGAGTCCCCGCGATCCCGGACCGACGACTCGATGCAGCCATGCAACAGGCCAGCCGTCCTTGCCGATTCCTCCCGTGAGAACGTTGTACGTGCAAGGGCGGTACCAATCGTGCTGCATGTCGTCTTCTCTTGTCCAAACGACAGAAACGGGTGCACCTATCGCTTTGGAGACTCGTACAGCGTCGGACGAGTAATCTGTCTGCAGCCGCCGGCCGAATCCGCCGCCAAGGAGTGTAGTATTTACCCTCACTTTGTCGAGCGGGAAGCCGAGGATCCTTGCTGCCTCTCCCGCCACTTGCTGGGGTGATTGCGTCGGCACCCAGATCTCACACCTGTCGCTCCGCACGTCGGCAACGCAATTCATCGGTTCCATGGTCGCGTGGGCGATCAACGGTGCGTAGTATATCGCCTCGACTTTTTTCGCGGCTGATGTTAACGCGTTTTCCGCGCTGCCTGCATAATCTTCGATCGATCCCTTCGATTTCGCCGCTTCCTCAAATGATTTCCAGATAGCAGCGCTGTTCTGGCCGGCGAATTGTCCTTCGTTCCACTGTACTGTCAGCGCCTTCCTTCCCTGGAACGCAGCCCAGGTCGATGTCGCAACCACCGCGATGCCCGAATCGATCTGCACAACATCGCGCACGCCCTGGAGCGCCTTCGCTTTTGCAGCATCGAAGCTTGTCACTTTGCCTCCGAAAACGGGGCAGCGCTCGACGGATGCAAAGAGCATTCCCGGCACCCGGATGTCACTGCCGAACTTCGCGCTTCCGTTTACTTTGGACGGCGTGTCGAGTTTTCTCAATCGTTTTCCCAGGATCTTGAAGTCTTTCGGATCTTTGAGCTTGAGCGAAGTCGGAACGCGCATCGTCGCCGCTTTGGAGGCCAGTTCACCGTAGGAAAGTTTTTTGCCCGAGGTGTGAATAATCGTGCCGTTCTCCGCGCGGCAGGCGGAAGTCTCCGTACCCCAGGTCTGCGCCGCCGCCGCAATCAAGAGCTCCCGCGCGGCCGCTCCGGCATTTCGCAGGTTTTGCCACGATCCCCTGACGCTGAAGCTCCCGCCCGTCGACATGCTTCCATACTTTGTCGGATGAGAAATCGCTTGTATCACACGTACGTTTTTCCAATCGGCTTCCAGTTCTTCGGCCACGATCATGGGCATCGAGGTGAGCACTCCCTGACCCATTTCCGATCTGGCGACCGTGATGGTCACGATACCGTTCGTATCAATCGTGAGCCACGCGTTCGGTGCGAACGCGGGCGCTGCGGCTGCGGCGCCCAGCGGTTCACCTTTCGAAGGAAGATAGAAACTGAGAACCAGGCCGGCACCGGCGACAGAGGATACTTTGATGAAGTCTCTGCGGGTGAGGTTCGTCGGAGTGTTCATGACTTGCCTCCTTTCTGTGCTGCCGCCCTGTGGATCGCACGCCGTATCCGGGGGTACGTTCCGCAACGGCACAAGATTCCTTGCATGGCGTCATCAATCTGCTGGTCGGTGGGACGCGGGTGAGTGGCGAGGAGCGCCGCTGCGGCCATGATCTGTCCCGATTGGCAATATCCGCATTGCGGTACGTCGTCCTCGATCCAGGCCTTCTGCAGCGCGTGAGTCGAGTCGGCTGAAAGACCCTCGATGGTGGTAACGGATTTCTCCTGACAATCAGCAATCGTTGTCACGCACGACCGGATTGCGTCGCCGTTGAGAAGCACCGTGCAGGACCCGCACTGTGCTACACCGCATCCATATTTTGTCCCGGTGAGGCCGAGTGTATCCCGCAAGACCCACAGAAGCGGAGTGTCCGGGCTGACCTCAACGGTGTGTTTTTTCCCGTTGACGGTGAGCGTAATTGGTGTCATGGCGGACTTCCTTTCCAAAAAATGAGGAATGGGAAAACGTCACATTCGAATCCTGGGCTGCGTCATTGTGCTCCAGTCGGGGGAGCGTGCGTGGCGTCAACAACCTGCATAATGCAGTGCGGGAAATGTAGGAAAAGGAACGGTAAAAGAAAAGCACTGATGCATGGATGGTAGTGCGCTCATTGCCATTCACGGAAGGAGTTCATACATTCCCGGAGCCGATGTGCAGAGGGGTTGTTCCAGCCGACAGAGTGTGTCCTCCGTTTACTTGCTCAGAGAGTCTTCCCCCCGGGGGGCAGGAAACGCTTATGTCCATTCAACACGAACGAACCAAGGAGGGTTTCGCCATGTCAGTCGTGAAAGAGTTCAAAGAATTCGCCATGCGCGGCAGCGTGCTCGATCTTGCCATTGGAATCATCATTGGCGGCGCGTTTGGAAAAGTCGTGAGCTCCATGGTGAACGATGTCCTGATGCCGCCGATCGGCGTGCTCATTGGCGGCGTCGACTTCAGTTCCTTCGGCCTGACGCTCAGGGACGCGATTGACAAAACACCTGCGTCCGTGCTCAAGTACGGAGTATTCCTGAACAATATGATCGATTTCACCATCGTAGCGTTTGCGGTCTTTCTCATAGTGAAAGCAGTGAACAGGATGAAGAGGAAGGAAGCCGCACCGGCGCCGCCGCCGTCGACAAAGCAGTGCCCGGAGTGCCTGATGAGCATTCCTATCGGAGCAAAACGCTGCGGCTTCTGCACAACGAAGCTCTGATGAAGCATGTCTGATAATCCATTGATGACAGTATAAGAGGAAACTCATGAGAATGATTGTGGTTGTACTTATCGTCCTATCGAGCGCCTGCGCCCTCGCGCAGCCCCAGCAACCGGCACCGCCACAGCCATCCAAATGGGGATGGAAACACTCGGTCGTGTCCGCCCTCACGGTGACGCAGATCTCGTTCAAGGATTGGGCGCAGGGCGGTGAGGACGCCCTCTCGTGGACTGCCAGACTCGATGGGAAGAGTACGCTGGACGATACGGCCTTCACCCTCGGCAACAGCTACAAAATGGTCTATGGCCAGGCGAAAATCGGGCAAACAAAATCGCGAAAGACAGAAGACCGCATCGAATTTGAATCGGTCTTGACGTACAAACTGGGAACGTATGTCAATCCCTATATCAGTGCGACACTCAAAACGCAATTCTCCACAGGTGTGACGATCGATGCCGACGGCAATGAAACACCGGTGTCAAAATTCTTCGATCCCGGCTATCTGACGCAAAGCGCGGGCGTCGGATATCAGCCGGTGAAAGAAATCAAGACCAGGTTCGGTGTCGCACTCCGTGAGATCGCGACGTCAACATACTGGACTTATGCCAATGATCCCAAAACGCCGCCGGAGAGCAGAGTAAAAATCCGTGTCGACGGCGGCTTCGAGTCGGTCACCGACTTGGAACTGAAACTCGACGACAACCTCCTCATCCGGTCGAAGCTGGAGCTCTTTTCGCCCATCCGTAAACCGAGCGATGCCACGCTGAGAATGGACAACGCGCTGACCGCTACGATCAACAAGTACATGGTTGTCATCCTGAACGTCATGCTGATCAATGACGAGAGGTCGTCGACGCGGCTGCAGCTGAAAGAGATGCTTTCTCTCGGTCTGAGCTATACGTTGTTCTGACGATGGGATTGAAAGGAATAGATCTGCCACTCCCGCATCTATCAAATTACATAAGAGAGCGGGATGCCGTGAAGCGGCAAAAGTCTCCAAGACACGAAGGAAGACATGTAGCATTCTTTTCTCTTCGGTTACTTTTGTGTCTTAGTCTCTTTGTGGCACCTTCTTTCACCTGAACCTCCGCAATTCATCCTGGGGCGATCACGTGATCGCCCCTCCACGTTCCACATCCCGCCACACTGGAGGCCCGCCATGTTCAGACTCCTTGTCTGTTTGCTCGCATTTCTCTCGATTTCCCACTCTCAACAGAATTTCATTCAGTTCCGCGATTACTTCGATTCCTCCGCCCCTCCCTTGCTCCCTTCGGGGTGGTCAACAAGTGCCAACCGCTCGGGGGCAGGCGATTTTGTGCTGTCGTCCTCTTCGCCCAGATCGTTGCCATACGTTGCGCTCTCTTCGAATGCGTCAATATCGCAAACTCTCACTTCGCCGCCGGTGGAGTTTCCCAATTGTACGCCTGTCCGGCTTGAGTTCTACACTTCCCGTTCGTCAACACACACAAGCGGACTCCTTGTGGAGGCCTCGGTGGACGGCGGACAGTCGTTTCCGCTGCTTCTCAGCGACACTATTCGCAATCCGGGCACGACGGGCTACGCGCTCACGTCGCTCGCACTTCAGCCGGTACTGTTGCACTCCCCGGGTGTGCGATTCCGCTGGCGACTGATTGGAGTCCCGGGTGCGGGTACGTCCGGAACATTCCGCCTCGACGACGTAACGGTCTATGCACAGCTCTCACATGACCTGGGAGTATCGGAGCTCATACCAACAACGGACACATCCCCAACGGATCAAACTGTAACACTGGCGGCATTCATCAAGAACGTGGGAACACTGCCCGCATCAGAATACAGAGTCGATTTCTTTATGGACCAAAATCTCGATCGCCGGCCACAGGAACAGGAGAGGTTTTCAAGCCAGACGAGTTCATTTCTCCTTCCGGGCGATTCCGCACTCTTCAGGGCAGCAATGCATCCCATTCGAGCGGGAGATAATCACTTCATCGCTCTCGTTTCCTTCGCGCAGGATCGCAACCCCTCGAACGATACCTCCCGCATTGTTGTGCAAGGGCGCGCCGTCCCGCAGACGTTCGTTATCAATGAGATCATGTATGATCCTTCTGCAGATCAGAATGAATGGCTCGAATTGTACCACCGCGGCACAGATCCCATCGATCTGGTACGTTGGAAGATCTCTGATCGCCCAACAGCAAGCGGCGTCAATTCCTTCACCCTGCCGAACACGCTCGTCCAGCCACGAGACTATGTTCTGATAGCGGCAGATTCTACCGTCATATCCAGATACTCCAGTCTCCCGGCCCCCGGCCAGGAGGTTCACATCCTCGTTCTGAATCGCCCCTCCGGATTTGGGTTCAATAATGATGGTGACGCCGTTATTCTTCGCGATCCACTCGGCACAACAATCGACAGCGTCTCGTACCTCCCATCATGGCATCATCCTGACATTATTGATCCGAAGGGAAGATCGCTCGAGCGAATCAATCCCGACCTCGCCTCTCATGACCGCCGCAACTGGAGCACTTCCGCGTCACATTATGGCGGGTCTCCCGGCAGGAAGAACGGCATTTTCATAGCCCTCATCCCGACATCCGCCTCCCTTTCGATCCATCCCAATCCATTTTCGCCCGATGGTGACGGATTCGAGGATTTTTGCATCATCCGATATAATCTTCCTTCGGCAACGCCGCTCATCCGAGTTTCGGTTTTTGACGCACGGGGACGGTTGATTCGTTACCTAGCCAACACAGAGCTGAGCGGCGCCCAGGGCGAAATCGTCTGGGATGGACTCGATGAATCCAGGCAAAGGGCGAGGATTGGTCCCCATATTATCTATCTGGAAGGAATTGACGGTGACGGCGGGACAGTCTCGACAGCGAAGGCAATTGTGGTGGTTGCGACAAAACTGTGAGCGGTTTCGCGCGCTGGACTGCTGCATTCTGCCTGACTATATTGTAAGAAGCCTGGTGATCAAATAACAATCACGCAAAGCCCCGCTCCAGGATTTCGCTCATCGGCGGGATTCAGAGAGCGAACCGCCAAGTCCCGCTCTTGGATTCCGCTTCAATGCGGGATTCAGAGAGCGAACCGCAAAGGAAAAAAAGTCCAAAGATTTTCCTGGCGTTTAGTCGCTTGGCTCGAATGCTGCTTCTTGTGAATTGCAGATGACTGTGACTAGAACCAACGCCGCTCAACGAGCTCGCCAACTTGGAGTCCTCGCACTTCTTGCGATTACCTCACTCGCCGGACAAGAGCGCGGGTCACAGGATCCCCGGCAAGCCGAACGCGGCAAATACTTCGGGAAGAAATCGTATTCTCCGGCCCCGCTGCCGGTCTTTGCCGAGATGCAATCCAGACTCCCTTCGCCGATTTACGATGAGAATCCGCTTTTTCTGAAGCTGTACTGGAAGGCATGGGAAATCGCGTTCAAGAACTTTCACGAGCCCGCTCCGGCCAGTGGCTTCGTTTCACAATTCATCGACGCCGCGTTCAACGACAATATTTTTCTGTGGGACACGGCATTCATGACGATGTTCTGCAACGTCGCAGCGCCGCTCGTTCCCGGCATCGGCTCGCTCGACAATTTCTACGCGAAACAGCATCCGACAGGCGAGATTTGCAGGGAGATCCAGAGAAAGAGCGGACTCGATTTTTCCTCCTGGGTGAACTCGGACGACACAACGCTCTTCACCCGTTGGGGCTGGGATTTCCCGCCGGCACGGCAGCTGCAAGTGCGGTATGTCGGTCGCGGCATACCAAAGCCAAATCCACGTCTGACGCTCGACGCATTAGACCATCCTATTCTTGCCTGGGCGGAGCTTGAGAGCTATGCAGTCACGGGCGACTCTTCCCGACTGCGGAGAGTCTGGGATCCGCTCGTTCACTATTACCAGGCTTTCCGGACATATCTTCTTCAGGGAAATGGACTGTACATCACAGATTGGGCGAGCATGGATAATTCGCCGCGCAACGCTGACTTGCTTGACGGCGGGACCGGCGTGGACATTTCTTCGGAGATGGTTCTGTTCGCACGCAACCTCTCGTCGATCGCACGTATCCTTGGTAAGAATTCCGAATCGAGATCATTCGCCCGCGAAGCGGATGACCTGAGTCGGCGGATAAACAAATTGATGTGGAATTCAAAGCAGGGATTCTATTTTGATTTGAAAATCGACGGCAGCGCTTCGTCGGTGAAGACCGTTGCTGCATATTGGACACTTCTTTCACGGGTGGCGTCGCCAGCTCAGGCACGTCTCCTTGTGGATCATCTCAAAAACCCGAAAACCTTTGGCAGGTTCCATCCTGTCCCCACGTGTGCGGCGGATGAACAGGGATATTTGTCAAGCGGAGGTTACTGGCGCGGTGCGGTTTGGGCGCCCACGAATACCATGGTTATTCGTGGACTCGAGAACTATGGTTATGCCGATCTGGCGCGCTCGATTGCTCAGCAACATCTCCAGATCATGGCGAAGGTATTCGAGCAGACCGGAACCATCTGGGAGAATTACGCTCCGGACTCGGAGAATCCCGGCCGGAACACGGACAGTTCGCTCGTGAACAAGGATTTCGTAGGCTGGAGCGGCATCGGACCGATTCTCTACTTCCTCGAATACGGCATCGGGCTGAAGCCCGATGCTACGGCGAACAAGCTCACCTGGAGAATCCAATCCACGCAGCGTGTCGGATGCGAACGATACCGGTTCAATGGACACGTCGTAACACTCGTGGCCGAGCCATCCGGCGCTGGCGCTATAAACATCTCCGTTAACTCTGACGGATTGTTCACGCTTCTCGCCGAGCACCATGGCGTCCGGAAGCAATTTGCCGTTCACCATGGAGCGAACAGGTTCGCGATTCCATGATGCATAGAACCTTTCGAAGGTCAGAGAATGACGATTGAACCTTCGAAAGGTGGCGACGTTGCCTTTGAATCGAGCCACGCTTTCAGTATATTCTCAACAGTCTCACTGAGGAACAGATCACGGCCACATGGCCCCTAGCGCACCTACCAAAGAAGCGTTCGTCCAGCAATTTCACTCAATAGTCGGGCTTCACCGCGGCGGAGCGGGCGGCTTGCGCGTCGCCCTCGCCCTGACGAATCGGCTCGACCTCCTCATCGCATCCATTTTCCGATCACTCAAGAGTCCAAAAAGAAACCTCATTGCCGCGGTCGCTCTTGGCGGCTACGGGCGGAAAGAGCTCTGTTTCTCGTCTGACGTCGATATTATGTTTCTCATAACGGATGAGTCTGAAAAAGCTGATGCCTCTCCGATCGTTGGAGATCTGCTCCACACCTTGCTGGATTTTGGCCTCGACGTCGGTCACAGTTTCCGGACAATCCAGGAGTGTCTCGATACGGCTGAATCGGATTTCGAGGTATGGCACTCCGTGCTTGAATCAAGGTTCATTTGCGGCAACAAGCGCGCGGTTACGCAGCTCCGGACGAAGCTTCAAAAACAAGTCGGTTTGCTCGACCGGGCCATGTATGTGAACGACCTGCTCGTCTCAACCGAACTCCGTCACCGGAAATACGGACATTCCACAAAACTCCTCGAGCCGAACATTAAGAACAGCGCAGGAGGATTGCGTGATCTTCACGCTGTGCTCTGGTTCAGCCGGGGAACTGGACTCGCAAAACTCCCGCGCGGCACGCGCAAGAACGACACTGCGCTCACAGAAATGCTGAGAAGCTTGTTGCTCCGCAAACACTTCGGTGCGAAGTTCCTCGGTGAAGTCCGGGGCGGACTGGATTTCCTGCTCCGCGCGCGCAACGAAATGCACCTGCAGGCCAACGCTCTACATGACACACTCGAGTTCAATTTACAGCGCAAGGTGAGCAAATCGCTTGGGTATCGCGACGGAAAAAAGCGCACCGAAGTAGAACAATTCATGCAGGAATACTACGTTGCGGCACGCGCGGTCTCTCAACTCACTCGCCGGCTCATGGATTGGGCTCATGACCGCTACCTCGCCGAGAGCAGCGCCAAAAGCGTTCAACACCTGGAAGCTCCCTATGTCGTCAAGGACAAGAAAATCGATCTTGGAAAACGCGTGCTGGGGCTTTCCAGTGAACAGGCATTACGGGTGTTTCTTCTCAGTATCGAGCATGCACTTCCCATGTCTCACATGCTCGAGGACATCCTCATACGGAATGCAGCGCGGTACCGGCCTCTGCGCACGAAAGAGGAAACCAGGCTGTTCCGCGAGGTGTTGAATCAGCCTCAGAGTGTAGGCCCCGCCATCCGGCAGATGAACAACCTCGGATTGCTCTCACGCTGGCTTCCGGAGTGGAAGGGCCTCGTGGCGTTCTTCCAGCATAACCAGTACCATTATTATACGGCGGACGAACACACGCTGATCGTCCTCTCCCATGCAGAGGCGCTTGCGGGGAGTGCGTCAACGTTTGGTGAGATTTTCCGTACGTTGCCCCGCCGGGACACGCTCTACCTTGCAGCACTCTTCCACGATATCGCCAAGCCGATCAGAATCGGAGATCATGAGATCATTGGAGTTGATATAAGCCGGACAATCCTGAAGAGGCTTCGCTACGAGGATGTCATGGACGATGTTCTCTTCCTCGTTCGCAATCACCTTCTCATGGAACAGGTCGCCTTCCGCAGAAACCTGAGCGATCCGCAGACCATACTCGATTTTGCCTCAAAGATCGGCAGCGCCCGCCGGCTCGACTACCTGTATCTCTTGACGTACGCCGACCTGAGCGCGGTCAACAAGAACGTCTGGACCGACTGGAAAGCAACGCTACTGCACGAGTTATACCGCCGGTCGCATGAGGTTCTCCAGCAGAACCTTACACACGATGAGTATGTACTCGCTGAAGCCGACCGACATCGAACCGCCGTTCAGGAAGTCGTGAGCGAATTGACCTCCACGCTCCCTGAAGAGCAGGCACGTGATCACCTCGATGCCGTGGAAAGCCCGGCATATCTTGCGACCTTTGACGCAGCTGAAATCGCCGAGCACATTCACCGGATCGGGACCGATGAGACGGTGAGCACGATCTTCAAGAGAAAGGACGACCATACTGAAGTCACGATCATTGCGAGCGATGCACCCTTTGCGCTCTCTCGCTGCTGCGGCGTTTTCTCGGCGAACGATGCGAACATTTTGGATGCACGAATCTTCACACGGAACGACGGAACGATCATCGACCGGTTCCGTGTCGTTGATTATATTACGAAAACCGGCCTCAATGCAGGCCAATGCGAGAAGATCCATAGGGAACTCAACCAGGTTTTTGAGGAGGCGATCGATATCGAGCATCTCCTTCAGCGGCACCGGATGAGATGGAAGCGCCGCAGCAGGATCATCAATCCAAATATCCGCACTGATGTTGAATTCGAAGATCATCCGAGGTATACCATTTTCGATGTCTATGCGCCGGACATGCTGGGCTTTCTGTATCGCATCACGAGCACGATGTCGATGCTGGGACTGAACATTTCGTTCGCCAAGATCGCTACACGGGTCGACGGCGTCGTTGACTCGTTCTACATCCTGGATCTCCATGGGAACAAGATCGACAGTCCGCAACAGCGGGAGTATCTGCGCGCCGAAATCCTGAAGGTGATAGACGATCTGACAGAGTCTGAGCTGGTGACGAATTAGAATACCGTTCTGAGCCACAAAGGCACGAAGACACAAAGAGAAGAAGAAAGAAGAACAAAACTTTCTGTTCTTCATGCCTTCGCGAGTTCGTGGCGATTCTTTTCAACAGGACTTCCAAAGCTTTGATGAGGAATACGCATGA
>DOWV01000337.1 GCA_003519375.1 Bacteroidota bacterium | reverse complement strand
CAAGCGTTCTTTTTCATACACAGTCTGGTGTCCCGACAACATCACCGATGTCGTCGGGATGAAAAGGGAATTCCGTGATCCACGCGGCTTCGGCCGCGTCTGGAAAATCGGAAGCTGCCCCGCAACTGTAATTCCGGTCCTGCTGACGCAGGAGCATCGCTGAAACGCTATGTCACTGCCCGAATCTTGGGTGGGAAGACGTTCAGAGATCGGAAGAGCCAGGAGACCTGCCAGATTGATGACAAGCCGTCGAGTTTCAACATGAAACTGGCGGATATCCTCAAGCATGTCTTGAGGAAGCCTTCGCGGGAAGGTGCACACAGCCAGAGATTGATTCTCTCACGGCCCCTTTCCTGCGGACATTGGAATGGGGCTTTTTTCATGCACTTTGTACGACCTTTTTTTTTCCTTCTGATCTTCTTTGCAGCGACTCGTGCTCTTGCACAGCAGAACGCGGTCTCCGATACGCTTTCAGCGCCTGCTGAAGCGAGGCTCTATACATTGCCGGAGTTCGTTGTTTCGGCAACCCGCTGGAAGGCGAATGTGAATACGCTGCCATCGAGCGTCACAGTCATCACAGCAGATGAACTGTCTACCGGCAAGGATGGCACACTCGCGACAGCATTGGAGGGAGTACCTGGATTGTTCTTGAAGTCGTATGGCGGTCCCGGATCGGTTGCGACCACATCGATCAGGGGGATGGGAGCAGAGCACACGCTCGTTCTCGTCGACGGTCAACGTTATAACAACGTGCGCGACGGTCAGGTGGATTTTGGAATTATGCCGCTTCAGAATGTCGAAAGGGTGGAGGTGCTGCGCGGAGGATTTTCCTCGATGTATGGCACGGACGCTCTTGGTGGAATTATCAACATTGTCACCCAGCGGCCCGGTTCCGTGTATCGCATCCGGGGGGAAATTCTGACGGGCTCATACGGGATGCACGGCGGCCAGCTCACGGCGGAATTGCCGATTGGCCGGATCGGTTTGCTGTTATCTGCCCGGAGGGAGGCGGCGCGTGGGGACTACGAGTTCAGATTCCAGGACGGGCGCTCCTCGTCTATTCTGCGCCGTCAGAATGCAGATTACGTGCTCAACCAGTTGCAGCTTTTCGCTGATGCGGTCCCCTTCGCTGGTTCGACAATTCGTTGGTCCACAAGCTACAGCTGGTCTGATCGCGGTTCGCCTGGCGCAGTACTGAGCGAGTCGAGCTTCAATCTTGCCCGTCTTCGGGACGCAGGGCTCCAAAGCCAGGCAAGCCTGGATTGGAATGCGACTCCCCGGCTGGCTATTCGGTTTTCTTCGCTTTTCAACTCGCAACACAGGGTCTACAAAGACCCCCTGATTCCCGGAGAACCGGCTGACCGGGAGAGTGATTTCGGCGACAGGTCGATCATTCTCACTCCAATTGTTCGTTATGCGCTAAACAACTGGACGTCTCTCAATGTCGGAGCAGAGTACGCTCACTCTGCAATCTCCAGCAACCAGGTAAAATCAGCCGATCGCTCTCAATATAGTCTCTTCGTTTCAACCGATCACACCATTGACCTCAGCAGAGATTTCCTCTACCAGTTGAATGTATTCCCGTCGGTCCGCTTCGACCGGTTGACTGGGTTGGCGGGAGATGTAAGTCCGAAACTTGGAATCAACATTGGAATCTGGCGGCTGCTGGCGGTGCGGCTTAAGTCGAGCATCGGAAAGAGTTTCAGAGCCCCAAGTTTCAACGATCTTTATTGGAAGGGGAGCGGAAATCCGCTCCTCAAGCCGGAACGGTCAGTGGGATTCGACGCGGGATTAGCGGTGTCGATACCTATGTACGGAAGGCTTGACCTGGAGGGCAGCTATTTTGATATCAATACATCGGAGAGAATTGTCTGGACTCCGGATGCGAACGGATTGTGGAGTCCGAAGAATCTGCAGAGAGTACTGTCTGCCGGCGTCGAGTTGATAGCTGCTTGGCGTCTGCTGAACGAGAATGTCTTGCTGCGAGCTTCGTACACGAACGCTGATTCAAAGAAGACCGGATCGGCCGCGACGGACGATCAGACGTTGAACAAGCAGCTTCCGTATTTGCCTCACGAAACAGCGGCGCTGTCGTTGTCTGTGCGATTGAGTCCGGTGACGGTTGACGTCAGGCACGAATATACAGGCTTCCGGTATGCAACCGAAACCAACGACACGCGCTATCTTCTCCAGCCGTATCAGAAAACCGACGTCAGCCTTTCGGCCGTTCTCTCACGCAGGCCCCTGGCGGCGACGGTAAGAGTCGGCGTGTCGAATCTGTTCAATTCAGACTACCAGATCTTTCCGAATTTTCCCATGCCGATGCGGATGTTCAATCTCAGGTTGCTTGTTGACTACTAGAACTCATCACAACAACATCAATAGAAAAGAATTGTTAAACCGATGATTAGCACACCCGCCCAAAGAAGAACCATGGCGGGCAAGCAGATGACACAGAGGAAGCACGAGGTTCCCAATGATTCATTATTAGTGGAGATCTTGTAACATCAGTGTTGTCAGTGTGCTATTCTTTGAAAGATCTCTTATGAGGATGAGAATATGAATATGCGGGTCACCAGGTCTCTCT
>DOWV01000340.1:3385-4150 GCA_003519375.1 Bacteroidota bacterium | reverse complement strand
GGGGAAAAAAGGCCGGCCCGCCAAAAGGTAAATCAAGGCGGGTAAGTTTGCCTAAACTGCTTGTGGGAAGTCAAGTTATGCGCTACGCAACGACCAGAAGTCAAAGGATCTTCTCGGGATGAAAACCCGCCTCCGTCACTACGCCTTCATGGCTTTGGTACTTGCGTTCTGCGTGCCCACACTCTCCCCGGAAGGATTGGCGCAAGCAGTTCTGCGGGGCAAGATATTGGCTCCCGACGGCAAGCCGGCGAGTCGCGCCACTATCGAATCGCTTGACTTCGTCACCAACACCGCCTTCGATTCAACCCAGACTGGAAACGATGGATTTTTCTCGCTTTCATTGCGCCACACCGGCCTCCACCGCGTCCGCTTCTCCGTTGGCACGCGCCGCGAGTTACTGGCCCGGATCTACATCCAGCACCTAACTGATGTTGAGGTCAGATTCACCCAAGATTTATCTGTCACGCCATGGCTCATTTTCAAGGACTCAACGTCGCGGACCGCAAAGCTATTTGCGATATACAACGAAATCGGCGAGGAGCTGGCCCGGTTCCGCACGGCCACGCGCAATCGGACCTTGCGGCCGGGCGAGTCGAGCAAAGGCATTTTTGACTGGAGCCCTCATATTTTTCGGAGCAACCAGCAACTCAATTCCGAAACCGATTCGACTGTCCGGCAAGCTCTCTTCATCGCTCGCTTGGTACCGTCGTTCTTTGGCGATACTTTGAGCCCGGCTGCGGCAAGGCTTTCACTAAACTCGATCTC
>DOWV01000340.1:0-3163 GCA_003519375.1 Bacteroidota bacterium | reverse complement strand
CGTGTTCACCGGTTCGCCGCGAGGCTTTTGAGCGAATTCCCGGGTTCCACTATTTCAAGAATGGCCATCCCATTTGCTAGCATTGCGATGCGCGACCTCTCCGGTGGAGATCCAATGCCGCCATTCTCTTTTGCTGATTTGCATCGCCCCGAAGCGCAGATCTCCAGCCATCAATTCCGAGGCAAGGTATCCTTGATAGTCTTCTGGGCCACCTGGTGTATTCACTGTGTGGAGCAGTTGCCTTTCCTACGCGCCGCTCACGATCGGTACGAGAATATTGGGCTGGAGATTCTCAGTGTCTCTCTCGATGACAATCCTCAGAGCGCCACCTCATTCCTCAAGGCAAGACCCTTGGTCCCTTGGCGGCAAGCGTATGCGATCGGAGGCTTCAACAACGAGTATGTTAAGCAACTGGGTGTGTACGCAGCGCCAGCTGAATTTCTCGTCGACAAGAATGGCCGTGTGCTCGCAACAACTAATGATCTGATTCGCAGCAAGCTTGATACCACGCTATCTCGATTCTTTGGCAAATGAACTCACGACGTTGCTCTGCGCATAACAAACGGCCCCGAAGAGTAGAATCGGGGCCCCGATTGACAACTTCGGGGTAAATAAACGTTTTGCCTGAACGAGAGCTGCCACCGCCGACTGAGGATCGTTCGCCATCAACCATATGATCAACAAATCGACCAGTTTCTTCTACTTTCTTTTCGGCCTCCCCTGCGGCTTTCTCCTTGGTGCATCGCTCGAGAAGGATGCTTCAATCACGGTCGGAAAAGTCCTCTTTGCCCTGGTTGTGATTGTCATCGCCGTGTTTTCACGACGAATTGAATCACTCGCACATAAGCATCACATGCAGAAATGGGACGCATTGCGGAGTCGGGGACAATTCTATTTCATCCTCACCCGCTATGTTCTGCTTCGCGGTTCCATTTTTGTGATCATTCTTGTGGGACCATTGGTACCCGTGCTGGACTACTCTGCCCTCGTTCTTACAATTCTCTTACTGGCATTTGTCCCACTCGCCGTGATGCTGGCCTTTGTTGGGCACGAAGAATGGATCATGTGCGAACAAGATTATCAGGTCATGCTCCTTAGACAGGCAGCGGAAGACGCCCGACAGCGAACTTCCCTCACCAATTGATGGCAGTCTGCCTGAACGTTCGCTGCGATTACCGGTGCACCATTTGCAGCGGTGCCGGCTACAGTTGAGTCTCACTGAGGAATTTGTACACTTATTGAAAGCAAGGAGGTCGATATGAAAAGTCTCTATACGCTGATCATACTCTTTGTTGTCTCGCAAACGACGTTCGGCCAGTGGGTCCTTCAACCCAAAGTGACGACGGCCGATCTGATTCAAGTGCGCTTCATCGACCGAAACACCGGATGGGCCCTTGGTCGATTCTGGGAGAGCAATGGAACCCGCCTTGTACCTGCACACAAGGCTTCCGTGCTTCGGACGACTGATGCCGGCGGTTCCTGGACGGAACTCATTCTGGAGAACGGCTCGCTCCACGGACTATCGATTGTCAATAAGTCGATAGGCTGGGCGGTTGGCACCACTCCGGGTGGAGCCGGTCTTATCGTCAAGACGACGGATGGCGGGTTGTCCTGGTTTCTTCGCGATAGCAGTGCCACACGATCTGAATTCTGGTCCGTCCAGTTCCTCGACGAGCTCCATGGCTGGATCGGCGGCTGGAATGACTCAGCGAGTTCCATCACGCGGACCACGGACGGCGGTTTGACCTGGCACGCTCAGTATGACACGTCCCGGGATTTCTATGAACTTTCGTTCGTCGATGCGATGAATGGATGGGTTGTTGGATCGAGCGGGAAGATCTACAAAACATCGGACGCTGGATCAAGCTGGCAGGCGGTCTATGAGCCATCCGCCTTTTCCAGCCCATTGCGACGCATACAGTTCGCCGATCGGCTCCATGGATGCGCCGTCGGGGGCATAGCCGCCACCGAGACGAAAGTCTGGACCTCCGACGGCGGCGTCAGCTGGAACGCCGTCGTGACCTCTCCGCCGACAGCAGGATCAAGTCTGCATGGTGTGTGGTTCACTGATGCGAATACTGGCTGGTGTGTCGGCGGCGCTAATGCCGGATTGACGATTCAGAAAACGACCGATGGCGGTAAGACGTGGGTGAAGCAGGCTCTTCCCTCCTCGATGACCTTATATGACATCGCCTATTTTGAGGATGTTGTCTTCGTGAGTCCGACGGAAGGGTGGATCGTCGGGGATAAGGGCACGATTCTCAAAACGACGAACGGCGGCGAATCCACAACCGGGATCGCAGACCGACGGACGGATGCTGCTATGCCAGGTTATCAACTCCATCAGAATTATCCGAATCCGTTCAATCCAAGTACAGCGATCAGCTTTCAGCTTTCAGCGGTCAGCTTCGTGCGGTTGAAGATTTTCGATGTTCTTGGGAGGGAGCTGGGGATGATTGTGAACGAAGTGCAGAAACCGGGGCTTTACACTGCCCGATGGGATGCTTTGGGATTGCCGAGCGGCATCTATTATTACCAGCTCGAGGCCGTACCCCAGGGCGACGCGTCCGAACGAGTCGTTAATGTCAAGAAAATGCTGCTGCTGAGGTAGTCAGCAACACTGTCTCGCGGCACTTCTCATCAACGCAGAGAGCGGTGTTCATCTGACAACCATACAAACCGTTGACTTCACGCCGGCGATGAAGGTAGGTCCTGGCCGCACAGAAAGAAGTCTGATAGCGGACAAACTCGGCTCTTAGATCTCAATGACCACAGCATCTCATTCCAGGGAGGAACCGCTATGATGCTGAAAAACAAAGACTGGTTGCACAAGAGAGTCCGGCTTGAGGTGCGTGACACCTTCAATCGCCGGCACGAAGGATGCCGGGGAAAACAGGTTGGGGTGAACAAATGAATGAATGAATTTGCCCAAACGTTCCGCGCCGCGCAAACACCGAAGATGAGAAACAGATTCGTTATGACCATAGGGAGGAACGACTATGACCTGGAGACCCTCGTTCGGAATTATGATTGCAGTTCTTATTTCGAGCTGCGGACTGCCTCGCGTCGACCGGGAACTCACGCCACCCGACGCGTTCAGAGCTTTGTCCAAGCCGAAAGTCGACGAACTGAAGAATCAATCTCCATTTCTTAAAGCACATCT
>DOWV01000305.1 GCA_003519375.1 Bacteroidota bacterium | reverse complement strand
CAGACCGCGGACGGCAAAGTGCATGTGACATATACCTGGAATCGAACGCACATTCGGCACCTCGTTGTTGATCCGGACAAACTGAATCGCCACTAATAGATGAGATGTGACACTCGTTGAGGACTTCGTATGAAAACTCTCATTCCTGTCTTCATGATAGTATTGCTTTTGACATTATTTGCGGGATGTTTCCCGGGAGGCGGTTCGTACTCCCCCGACGACCGAGCCGGCTTTTTTTCAGGCGTCTGGCATGGATGGATCGCACCCATTTCGCTGATTCTCGGGCTTTTCACTGACGGTGTGAGAGTCTATGAGCCGAATAACACCGGCTGGTGGTACGATTTTGGCTTCTATATAGCTGTCATCGCCGGCTTTGGGGGAATCGCGCTCAGCAGGAAAAAGAAAAAGCACGAGCAATCCACGTAGCCGTTGCATCCATCCCGGGATGGAGAGACCCTTCGCATGAATCGTGTCAACGCCAAAAAGATCCCTGGCGCTGCGGTCGCCGTTGTGAGCGGAGGCTCCATGGTGTACGCCCATGGATTCGGAATTTGGCATTTGGAAACAAAGCGGCCTGTCCAGGTATCGACCGCCTTCAGGCCGGGATCAACAACAAAAATGTTCACTGCGACTTCGGCGCTTCTTCTCGTGGAGCGGGGGAAGCTCGATCTGAACAAACTGCACATCCGGATGCATACGCTGAAGAGAACCGAAGCCCCTTTTCATGCATCATATGGTGAAGAGGTGAGCCCGGTTTGCCCTGCCCACGTGCACTCATTTTTCCGGAAGTTGAGTATGAATATTCTCATTGTCGATGATGAAGCTTCCCAGCGCAGCGTCCTTTCCGGCTACCTGAGAAAGCAACGGCACGTAACCTTCGAAGCAGGGAGTGTTGCCGAGGCTGTCGGGGTGTTTTCCTCGCACACGATCGATGTTGTGCTTTCGGATTTCCAGATGCCTCACGGCTCCGGACTCGATCTTCTCAAAGAGCTGAAGCAACTCCATTCTCAATCCGCTGTCGTCATTATGACGGCGTTCGGTACGATAGAGGGCGCGGTCAGCGCCATGCGCGAAGGGGCGTTCGACTATCTTACTAAGCCCATCAACCTCGACGAACTCGACCTTTTGCTGGACCACGTTCGTGAACTTTCAAGTCTCCGATCGGAAAACCTGATTTTGCGCGAGCGTCTTGCAGAGACGTTTTCTTTCTCCGGCTTCATCGCTCAATCCGACGCGATGCGATCAGTTCTGAGTCTCGCTGCGCGGGTGGCCCAAAGCTCGGCCACGGTTCTGATTCGCGGCGAAAGCGGGACGGGCAAAGAACTGGTGGCACAGGCCATTCACGTCGCAGGAGAGCGGAAGGAGAAGCCCTTTGTCGCCGTGAATTGTGCGGCACTGAACGAGAATCTTCTTGAGAGTGAATTGTTCGGACATGAGAAAGGTTCGTTTACGGGCGCAGACAGGCAGCGACGCGGACGGTTTGAGATGGCTCATGGCGGGACGATATTCCTCGACGAGATCGGGGAAATCACGCCCGCGACGCAAGTGAAACTCCTCCGAGTGCTTCAGGAGCATCAATTCGAGCGCGTCGGCGGCTCGGAGCCGGTCAACATCGATGTCCGGGTGCTCGCAGCGACCAACAAGAATCTGGAAGATGCAATCAAGAAGGGGACGTTTCGTGAAGATCTCTTCTATCGATTGAACGTCTTGACTATCGATGTTCCGCCGCTCCGCCGGCGCCGCGATGACATTCCTCCGTTGCTCGATCACTACCTGCACCGGTTCGCAGGAGAGAGCAATCGGAAAAAGCTCACCTTCTCCAAGGAAGCTTGGGAAAAACTGCTGCGGTACGATTATCCGGGCAACGTTCGTGAACTCGGGAATATCGTCCAGCGAGCGGTCATCATTTCAAGGGGAGACCATGTGTTGATGGATGACCTGCCGCACGTAGTGCGTGATTTCGCGGGTGAATCAGCACTGGCCCAGGCTTCTCCGAACCTCTCTTTCACAGAACAGGTCGAACGATTGGAGAAAGAGCTGATCTTCGAGGCGTTGCGGCTCTCCGGCAGTAATCAGTCCAAGGCTGCCAAGCAGCTTGGGCTTTCTGAACGCAATCTCCGCTACCGGCTCAAGAAATGGGGCGTGAAGTAGCAGACTCTTTAGTGGTAACGAGATATCTCCTTCTCGACACTTCTGCCGGGCCGTTTCGACAAATTTGTCGAACCCTTGTGTCCTCCCATCTTTCCCTTCTTTCTTCCCTCCGTTTTTCGTGAGAATTTGAGTCTCCGACGGAATCTATACCTGGCACGCGGATTGCACGGTAGGATGCAGAGCATAACAAATCAGGCTCGAAACAAAACGTTCACTACAAAAGGAGGCTACAATGAAACGGATCATCAGTGCTGTATCGGTATTCGCACTCGTGGCTGCGCTGGGTTTGTTCTTGACGAACAGTGCAACAGCTCAGACGAAGAGTCCGGCTGGCAAGGGCACCTACTTCGTTGACAAGGACGGCGACGGCGTCTGTGACAATCTCGGAACAAAAGTCGGCCAGAAGATGGGCAATGGAAACCGGGGCAAGGGATTTGGTCCGGGCGATGGCACAGGGAACAAGGGCCAGGGACCGAAGGACGGAACTGGTTTTGGCGCACGCAGTGGGAACGGAACGGGTGTGTGTGACGGAACGGGTCCAAAGGGAACTCAGGCTCGTGGAGGTCGCAAGTAGATATTCTTTACGGCCGGGGCCCTCGGGCTCCGGCTTTTTCTTTGTCCTCTTAGATCATTTTCTCATGCTGAACATCACCTCCAGGATCAACAATGAAATTCCTTATGACTCTCATAGCTTTCACGATCGCTCTGTCCGCGCTCTCGGTCGCGCAATCGGTGCCCGACTCGACACGAAGGCCGGTCAAGGCAAACCGTCAGCCGATACTGCTCGATGAGAACGGCGACGGCGTGAGCGACAGAGCACAGCAGCGAACGCAGGGCTCAAAGCGCGGCCTCGACAGGTTCATCGACGCAAACGGAGACGGCATTTGCGACGGGCGCGAAAATGGTCTTGGATTCCAGCGGTCGGCCGTGGGAATCGGCAAGAAGGCCGCTCGGATAGGGCAGGGGAGGGGACGATGAAGATTCTCACTGTCCGCCGCCTGGCAGTCGTCACCGGACTGATGCTTTCATTCACCACGCTCCGGGCGCAATTCCTTTTTGAGCCGGGTTTCTCGACGATGCTTGACGATAACATCAATAACAATGCACTTCAGATACAGGACAAGATCGCTGCGTTCAGTCTGACGGCAGGGCATGCGTGGGATACGGCACGCTGGAATGCCATTCTCGCCTACCGGGGAAATCTCAACTATTACCAGAATGTTGTCGACAGAACAAACCAGTCGCACACGGGGTCGCTCACTGTCGGTCGCACGTTTGGAGATGATGAAGAAGACATGCTTCAGATGGGATTCTCCTTCGGCCGGGGATTCTACCGGGGTGACTATTCACTCTATGACCATGCGCTCCTCTCCGCTTCGATCAGTTACAAGTGGTTTCTCTCCGACCGGCTTCTTGGAAAAGGCGGGTACGCCTTTCGCTCGATGACGTTCAGCAATATCCCGGACTTCAACTATTCCGAACATGTGTTTTCCGGCTCGTTAAGCGTTGCCGCCGCGCAGTCAACCACCGTTATCGGGGAGAGCGAGTTCGGCTCCAAATTCTATGCAGCCTCCGGTACCGGATCGACAGGCAGATCGAGCGGCGCAGCAGTTTCCCAACTAACGAGCGGCTTGCGGATTGGACAGGGCATCGTTGAGGGAACGGGAATGAGTCTGGCGGCGAAGTACCAGTGGAATCTCCAGAAAGAGATGAAATCACTTCTCCTGACGTACGGGTCCATCTCCGACGACGAACTCTTTGACGATCATTACGGCTATGAGGGGCTCCACGCGAGTATTATGCTTACTCAAATCATATCCGAATCGGCGGTATTGAGAATGACCATGGGCACACAGGAGAGACTGTACACCTCGTTGGCCGCCTATGACGTCGAAGGATCCGTTTTGGCCGATCGCCGAAGCGACCGGCGTTCGTACATCGCGTTGACCCTCCAGAAATCCTTTGAGACGGGCTTTTCCCTGAAAGCGGCGTTTGAATTGATCGGGAACAAGTCCAACGATCCGTTCTACGACTACTCGAATCAGGCACTTACGATCCAGCTGGCCTTCCCCTTCTGATACTTTGGGTTTGGACTAAAGCCAGGTCCTCCGACAGGGGAATCCGGCTTTTCTTGTATCTTTAAGGGAATTCCTGCATCGAATAAGAAAGAGGAGGTCACCGCTTTTTGAAGTTCCTTGCCCAGATAAAGCCCCGAACCATCATTGCAATCACACTTGTGGTTGCGTTCCTGATGTTCGGATCGGCTGTTGTCGAGTTGCTTGAGAGCCGGCGGGAGCTTTTTCATGTGCTGGAGGAGCATTCCCTCTCCCTCGCGGAAACTATCGAACGGAGCAGTGCGAACATCGTCCTTTCGACGGAGCAGGTCCAAAATCAGCTCAGCGAACGGCTGCTGAACAACGCATACTACATCGCAAGACTCGACAGCATGCGGATGCTCGCGAAGACCGACCTGAGAGCCTTTGCTGAGGCCAACGCCGTTTCTCGTATCAATATCTTCAACTTAAAAGGAGAGCGCGTCCTCGGCAGCCACGATCCTCTCCACGGTCGGTCCGGCGCCGGCGAACGGTTCTCTCCCCGACTGATGCTGCGTCCCATCCTCGAGGAGGGCCAGGCGACGCTCATTCTGGGACTCCGGTCGGCACGATTTGAGGGCGGACAACGATATGCAGTCGCAATCCGGCGCACCGCTGCCGGCGGAGGAGCAATCGTCCTGAATCTCGATGCGGGCCAGCTGCTGGAATTCCGGAAGCGCATCGGGATCGGAAAAATGATCAGGGACCTCGGAGACAACACCGGCATCGACTACGTCGTCATCCAGGATCGCGACGGGATTCTGGCTGCGACGAGTCAGGTGGACGAAATCGCCAGTGTCGACACCGACTCGAGCGCCGCTCTTGTGCTCGCAGGTGACACCGTCGTGTCGCGAAGGGTCGCGTTCAGAGGAAAAGAAACCTTCGAGGTGATGAAACGACTGTCGGTTGAAGGATCGACGGTCGGTGTGCTCCGCATCGGCCTCTCGATGGATGAGCTCCGATCCGTGGAAGAACGCATGACCCGCCGCATGCTCCTCATGTCCCTCGCACTCGTTGCTGTTGGGGGGTTGGTGTTTACGGCCATCGTTGCGAGCCAAAACTACAGGCTTGTTTCAAGGCAATACGCAGAGATCAAGTCGTTCACCGGGAGCATCCTCGAAAATATGCGCGATGCAGTCGTCACGGTGAATGGTGAAGATCGCATTACGATATTCAACCGTCAGGCCGAATTGCTCTTCGGCCTCGTTTCCGCTGACGTGATTGGAAAAACGCTCGAAGAGCTTCCCGTGGAAAAAGGGAAGTGCCTCTCCGCCATTTTTATTGCCGAGGCGCAAGAACTGACGCTCGAGTGTCCGGAGAACCGGACCCGCATCGTCTCGACATCGGTGTCGGGCACGATAAGGTCCGATGGTGCACTGGAGAGCAAGACGGCTGTCATTAAAGACCTCACCGAGTCGCGGCAGCTGGAGCTCGAGATGAAACGAAAGGAAAAGCTCTCCGCGATGGGGGAGCTCGCCTCCGGTGTGGCCCACGAGATTCGCAACCCGCTCAATGCGATTTCCATGATCGCCCAGCGGTATGAGAAAGAGTTTGTCCCGAGGAGCGGCCTGCATGAGTATCGCTCGCTCACAGGCGTTCTGCAGAAAGAGGTCAAGCGCGTGAATTCCATCGTGCAGCAATTCCTCCGCTTTGCGCGGCCGCCGAAGCCGCAACTGGCCGA
>DOWV01000203.1:8220-9062 GCA_003519375.1 Bacteroidota bacterium | reverse complement strand
GACTATATCAAGAACATGATCACGGGCGCCGCCCAGATGGACGGTGCAATCGTGGTGGTCGCGGCAACTGATGGTCCGATGCCTCAGACTCGTGAGCACATCCTTCTGGCGCACCAGGTGAACGTGCCGAAGATTGTGGTGTTCATGAACAAGGTCGATGCGGTGGATGATCCGGAACTGCTCGATCTGGTTGAGCTGGAAATGCGCGACCTGTTGAAGAAGAACGACTTCCCCGGTGACGAAATCCCGATCATCCGCGGCTCCGCTCTGAAAGCGATGGAAGCGGCGCTTCGTCCCGATGTGAAGCCGGATGATCCGGCATTCAAGTGCATCAACGAGCTGATGGACGCTGTCGATAGTTATATCCCGCTTCCGCTGCGCAACGTCGACAAGCCGTTCCTGATGCCGGTCGAAGACGTCTTCTCGATCACCGGTCGCGGAACTGTCGGTACGGGCCGTGTCGAGCGCGGAAAAGCGAAGGTGGGCGATGAAGTTGAAGTGGTCGGATTCGGTGCACACAAGAAGACCGTTATCACGGGTGCCGAGATGTTTCGCAAGGAGCTTGACGAGGTTCAGGCGGGCGACAATGCCGGCTTGCTCCTCCGTGGAGTTGAGAAAGACGAGCTCGAGCGCGGTATGGTCATTGCGAAAACCGGCTCCATCACACCGCACAAGAAGTTCGCAGCCCAGGTCTACGTGTTGAAGAAAGACGAGGGCGGACGTCATACGCCGTTCCTGAACGGTTATCGTCCCCAGTTCTACTTCCGCACGACGGACGTGACCGGCGTCGTCACGCTGCCCGGCGGCATCGAAATGGTCATGCCGGGTGACAACGTGGACAA
>DOWV01000203.1:6714-8042 GCA_003519375.1 Bacteroidota bacterium | reverse complement strand
GCGTAATTCCACGGGTTCCGGCTCTTTGCCGGAACCCTTTGATTTTTTCACACGCGTAACTGAGGGAGGAATCTTCGTTGGCTGGTCAGAAGATTCGCATCAAATTAAAGTCGTACGATCACAATCTGATCGATAAATCGGCTGAGAAGATCATCAAGACGGTAAAGGCGACGGGAGCCGTTGTGTCCGGTCCCATTCCTTTGCCTACCAAGCGGTCGCTCTATGTCGTCAACCGGTCTCCTCACGTCGATAAGAAATCGCGAGAGCAGTTCGAAACGCGATCGCACAAGCGTTTGATCGACATCCTCAACTCGACGAGCAAGACGGTGGATTCGCTGATGAAGCTGGAACTGCCCGCAGGCGTTGACGTAGAGATCAAAGTCTAGCTGTATCGGCAGGCGTGTGGTACGAAAACTGAACGTAATTCTTATACGTGTTGAGTGCCTTGCCCGGACACAACCAGTGAGCCGGCGGGGAGATGACTCAGGAGTAGAACAGTGAGCGGCATTCTCGGCAAAAAGATTGGAATGACAAGCATCTTTGATGACAACGGGCAGATGATTCCCTGTACCATCATCGAAGCCGGACCGTGCTACGTCACGCAGGTCAAGACGAAGGATCGGGACGGATACGATGCGGTGCAACTCGGGTTCGATGAGATCAAAGAGCGACTCGTCAACAAGCCAATGAAAGGACACTTCAAGAAGGTTGGCGTGAAACCTCTTCGCCTCCTCTCGGAGTTCCGCAACTTCAACGGGACGCAGTACGAACTCGGCCAGGAGCTGCGCGTCGATGGATTCCAGCAGGGCGATGTGGTCGATGTGACAGGTCGCTCGAAAGGACGCGGGTTCCAGGGCGTCGTGAAGCGCCATCATTTTGGCGGCGTCGGCATGACGACCCACGGTCAATCCGACCGTGTGCGTGCCCCGGGATCGATCGGTGCAAGCTCGTACCCGTCGCGCGTCATGAAGGGCAGACGCATGGCTGGCCGGATGGGCGGCGATCGCGTGACCGTCAAGAACCTCATGGTTCTCAAGGTTATCGCCGAATCGAATATCCTGATCGTGAAGGGATCCGTCCCAGGGGCTATCAATAGTTATCTTGAAATCGTAAAACAGAGCTAAAGTGTAGCGCTCGGGAAGAATACTCATGGAGTTAGAAGTCTACAAGAAAGATGGAACGAAGAGCGGCGAGAGGGTTACGCTGGCGCCGGAAATCTTTGAGATAAAGCCGAACGACCACGCGATCTACCAGGCCGTACGCTCGATTCAGGCGAATCAGCGGCAGGGAACGCACAAGGTGAAGCCGCGCAATGAAGTGCGGGGCGG
>DOWV01000203.1:0-6557 GCA_003519375.1 Bacteroidota bacterium | reverse complement strand
CACCCGCATGACTATGTCGTGAAGCTGTCGGCAAAAGTCCGTGCGCTCGCAAGAAAATCGGCGCTCAGCTACAAGGCGAAGGATCAGGCGATCGTGGTGGTTGAGGACTTCACCTTCGAAGGACCCAAGACGAAAGAAATCGCTGTCGTGCTGAAAGCGTTGTCCCTGGCCGGAAAAAAGACGCTGTTCCTGACCGGAAAGACGGACAGCGCTCTTTATAAGTCCGGACGGAACATACCCACACTCAATGTACGCGAAGCCGACAAAGCGTCGACCTATGATATCCTCGACACGCAGGTACTGTTGATTCAGAAAAGTGCTGTCGACGTTCTCCAGAAATCGTTGATGAACTAGGCTAGAACCATGACTGGAATTTTGAAGCGCCCCATCGTCACAGAAAAAATCACGGCCTTGCAGGAGAGGCGTCAGTACTCCTTTGAGGTTACTCTCGAGGCAAACAAGATTGAGATCGCCAAAGCGGTGGAAAAGAAATTCAAGGTGACCGTCCTCAGTGTCCGGACGTTGACCGTGAAGGGAAAGCGCAAGACGCAGCTGACCCGCCGGGGCCGGTTTGAAGGAAGAACCAACACCTGGAAGAAAGCAATTGTCACCCTCAAAGAGGGCGACAAGATCGATTACTTTGAGAATGTTTGATTGACGGAACGGCAGGTACTGTATGGCAATCCGAAAATTACGACCCACAACACCGGCAACCAGATTCTACTCCATTTCGACGTTCGAGGAAGTCACGAAGACCGTCCCGGAGAAGTCGCTGGTTCAGCCCAACAAGAAGTCCGGCGGCCGGAATAACCTTGGACGTATCACCTCGCGACATCGCGGCGGTGGACACAAGAGGATGTACCGTGTCGTTGACTTCAAGCGTGAGCGCCATGGCGTCGAAGCGAAGGTGGCTGCGATCGAGTACGACCCTAATCGTTCGGCCCGTCTTGCACTCCTTCAGTATGTCGATGGCGAAAAGCGGTACATCATCGCCCCCGATGGATTGAAGGTCGGACAGAAGGTGACATCCGGTTCGGGCGGCGAAGTCCAGGTCGGCAATGCATTGCCGCTTGCTGAGATCCCGGTTGGCACGTTCGTGCACAATGTGGAGATGAAGCCCGGCAAAGGCGGACAGCTCGGTCGCAGTGCGGGCAACTCGCTGCAATTGATGGCGAAGGAAGGGGATTTCGCCACGCTCAAGATGCCATCGGGCGAGGTGCGAAAACTGCCAGTGATTTGCTACGCGACTGTCGGTGTCGTTGGGAATGTTGATCATGAGAATATCAGTCTTGGCAAAGCCGGCCGCTCGCGCTGGCTTGGTATCCGCCCGCAGTCCCGCGGTATGGCAATGAATCCCGTCGATCACCCGATGGGCGGTGGCGAAGGCCGGTCGAAGAGCGGTGGCGGATATCAGCATCCCGAATCACCGTGGGGTAAGTATGCCAAGGGCTTGAAGACACGCAAACGTAAGAATCAGTCGAACCGCTACATCGTCAAACGTCGCAAGTAAGATCGTTCATCACTGAGGCTAGAAGATTGCCATGAGTCGTTCACTGAAAAAAGGGCCGTATGTCGACCCGAAGCTGCAGCAGAAAGTTGAAGTCCTGAACAAGGCGAACCAGAAGAAGGTTGTCAAGACGTGGTCGCGTTCATCCACGATCACGCCGGACTTCGTCGGTCACACGTTCGCCGTGCACAATGGGAACAAGTTCATCCCGGTGTACGTGCAGGAAGCCATGGTTGGGCACAAACTCGGGGAGTTTGCCCCCACGCGTGTGTTCCGTGGGCACCCGGGATTGAAGTCTGAGAAAACTACATCGCCCGCGTAGGGGCATAGCGAGGATTGTTCATGGAAGCTAAAGCTATTAATAGGTTCATCGGAACGTCACCACGCAAAATGATGATCGTGATCGACCTTATCCGCGGACGCGGAGTCGAGGATGCGCTGACGATGCTCCATTTCTCACCCAAGCACGCAGCGAAAACTGCCGAGAAAGTTTTGCGGTCGGCGATTTCGAATCTGCAGAGCAAAGATGAAGGCGGCCGTGTCGATACATCGACGATGTTTGTCAAGGAAGTCTTCGTCAATGGCGGCCCGATGATGAAGAGGATTTCGCCGGCCCCGATGGGTCGCGCATTTCGCATTCGGAAACGTTCAAACCATCTGACCATCGTCGTCGCAACGCGCGAAGTCAAGGCGAAAGCCAAAGCGGCGGCGGCACCGAAGGCGGCGGAGGTCGCGGCACCGAAACCGAAGAAAAAAGAAACCAAGGCTGCAAAGCAAGAAACAAAGAAAGTAACAAAAGAAGGTTAAGGAGGATCTCTTGGGTCAAAAAACCAATCCGGTTGGATTCCGACTCGGCATCACCAAGACGTGGGATTCAAACTGGTACGATGAGAAGGGGTTCGCAGGCAAACTTCAGGAAGACCTGATGGTTCGGAACTATGTCCGGAACCGCCTGAAGAAAGCCGGTATCTCCCGCATTCAGATTGACCGAACGCCGAAACGTGCGGTGATCACCATCCACACATCGCGACCCGGAATTGTCATCGGGAAAAGCGGGAAGGAGATTGCCCAGCTCGAGGAAGAGCTGAAGAAGGTGACGTTGAAGGAAGTGAAGATCCTCATCCACGAAATCAAACGGCCCGAGCTCGATGCAGCGCTGGTGGCAGAGAACATAGCGTCCCAGATCGAGGGCCGCATTTCATTCCGCCGGGCGATGAAGCAGTCGATCACGGCAGCAATGAGAATGGGTGCTGAAGGTATTCGTGTCATGTGCGGCGGCCGGCTCGGCGGAGCGGAAATTGCCCGCCGGGAACAGTACAAAGAAGGACGTATCCCTCTGCACACGATCCGCGCTGATATTGATTATGCAACTGCTACCTCCCGTACCATCTATGGCGCCATCGGAGTGAAAGTTTGGATCTGCAAGGGCGAGATTCTCGGCCCTGTGAACCGTTAAGCTAGGAGTTTAATGACTTATGTTGATGCCGAAGAGAGTGAAGTTCAGAAAAGCCCAACGCGGCCGGATGCGGGGAAAAGCAACCCGGGGCGCGTCGGTGGCATTCGGTGATTTTGGTTTGAAGGCTCTGGAACCGGGTTGGATCACGCAGCGCCAGATCGAGGCTACCCGTGTCGCTCTCACGCGAATGATGAAGCGTGAAGGCAAAGTGTGGATCCGGATTTTCCCGGATAAGCCTGTCACCAAGAAACCCGCCGAAACCCGTATGGGAAGCGGCAAAGGTATTCCGGAGTTCTGGGTAGCGGTGATCAAGCCGGGCCGCATCATGTTCGAGCTTGGCGGCGTGACGAAGGAAACCGCGGCAGAGGCGTTTCAGCTGGCCGGGCACAAGCTGCCGATCAAGACGAAGCTGGTCACGCGCGTTGACTACGAAGCGAAATAACCCAACGAGGAAAAGAGGATTCAATGAAAGCGTTTGAACTGCGTGGACTCTCCGATTCGGAGCTCATCAAGCGGATACAGGAAGAGGAAGAGAGCATGGCGAACCTCCGGTTTCAGAAGGTCATCAGCCAGCTCGAGAATCCGATGAAGCTTCGCCTCACAAGGAAAGACATCGCCCGGATGAAGAGCATTCTTCGCGAGCGTCAATTGAAAAATCCCGAGCCAAAGACCGAACAAACTGACAATCAGAAGAAGGCGTAAGGAATGAGCACTGCAGCAATAACCGCCCCTGTTCGACGCAACCAGCGGAAGGTCCGCGTTGGTAAGGTCATCAGCAACAAGATGCAGAAGAGCATTGTGATCTCCCTCGAACGGAAAGTGTCGCATCCGCTCTACAAGAAGTACTACAAGCAAACCTCCACGCTGATGGCGCATGATGAGAAGCGCGAAGCTGGAGTCGGAGACATCGTGAAGGTGATGGAGACGCGGCCGATCAGCAAGCAGAAGCGCTGGCGGTTGGTCGCTGTCGTTGAAAAAGCAAAGTAACGATCTGGGTTTCCACCAGACGAGCATTGTGAGGAATATCCTATGATCCAGGAAGAAACGAATCTTATCGTCGCTGACAATTCCGGAGCGAAAAAAGTCCGGTGTATTCGTGTACTCGGCGGCCATGATCGTCGGTATGCGTCTGTGGGAGATCTTATCGTTGTCGCTGTGAAGAGCGCCATCCCCGGTGCGCCGGTGAAGAAAGGCGAAGTCTCACGCGCAGTCGTGGTTCGCACAAAGAAAGAAATCGGCCGGAAAGATGGCTCTTTCATCCGGTTCGACGAGAACGCCGTCGTGCTGCTGACTCCTCTGGGTGAACCCCGGGGAACGCGCATTTTCGGCCCCGTAGCCCGCGAACTGCGAGAGCGTCAGTACATGAAAATTGTTTCGCTGGCACCTGAAGTACTCTAACGGTTGAAGGATTGTCGTATGCATATTCATAAGAATGATACCGTCCTGGTCATCTCCGGCAATGCGGTCGGAAAACAGGGCAAGGTTCTGAAGGTATTTCCCGATAGGAACCGTGTTATTATCGAAAACGTCAACATCGTGAAGCGGCATGCGCGCCCGAACCAGAAGAATCCGCAGGGCGGCATTGTGCAGAAGGAAGGTCCCATCAGTGCGTCGAACGTGATGGTGATCTGCCCGAAGTGCAGTGAAGCGACCCGGGTCGGGCACGCTCATGTCACAGACGCGACGACCAGTCGGCGCAAGACGATGCGTGTCTGCAAAAACTGCAATGAAATGTTCTAAGTTGACGACGAAACTTCTGGAGAATTGAGTCATGGGAAAAGAGAAAGAGAAAGACAAAGAGCAAAAGAAACCCGAGGGAAAGGGTAAAGAACAGAAGCCGGCGAAGGGCGACGGCGGCAAGAAGCATGTTGCTGCGCGTGAAGCCGGAGTGCCGGCGCGACTGTTCGTTCAGTACAAGAAGGAAGTGATTCCCCTGCTGATGAAACGGTTCCAGTATAAGAGCATCATGCAGGTTCCGAAGCTGGTGAAGATCTCCATCAATAGCGGAGTGGGCGCTGCTACGCAGGACCCGAAGATTCTTGACGAAACAGTCAAAGAGCTTGAAGCCATCGCCGGTCAGAAGGTTGCCATCACCAAGTCGAAGAAGGCCATTTCGAATTTCAAGCTTCGCGAGAACCTCCCTATCGGAGCCCGGGTGACATTGCGCCGGGCGGTGATGTACGAGTTTATGGATCGGCTCATAGCCATCGCGTTGCCGCGCGTTCGTGATTTCCGTGGAGTGTCGGACAAGTCGTTCGACGGGCATGGGAACTACACGCTCGGTATGAAGGAGCAGATCGTGTTTCCTGAGATCGATGTTGACAAGGTCACGCGAATCAACGGTATGGACGTCACGTTTGTGACGACGGCGAAGACAGACGCAGAAGCGTACGAGCTCCTGAAGGCGCTCGGTATGCCGTTCGTCAAACGACAAGAAGTGCTTCAAACCGCAGCATAACGATATCTGGAGGACGTTGCTTTGGCACGCTTAGCGATGCGAGTGAAGGCGAAACGAACGCCTAAGTTTCCTGTCCGTCAACACAACCGATGCGGCATCTGCGGACGGCCGCGCAGTTACTACCGGAAGTTCGGCATTTGTCGAATTTGCTTCCGAAACCTGGCGCTCGATGGAAAGATTCCCGGCGTTCGCAAGTCAAGCTGGTAATATTGGTCGAAAGATTATTCGAGGAGATTTGATCCGATGTCGATGACAGATCCCATTGCAGATTTTCTGACGCGCATCCGAAATGCCGGCAAGGCGAAGCATAAGAGGGTGGATATTCCCGCGTCAAACCTGAAGAAAGCAGTCGCTCAGATTCTGGTGAACGAGAAGTTCATTACAGGATTCACGGTTCTGGATGACGGTAAACAGGGAGTGTTGCGCCTTCAACTGAAGTACAGTAGCGGCAAGCCGGTGATTTCCGGCCTGCGGCGCGCCAGCACACCCGGCCTTCGCCTGTATCGCCCCGCCGTAGGACTTCCGCGGGTGCTCGGTGGTATGGGAATTGCCATCATCTCAACATCCCGCGGTGTCATGACGGATCAGCAGGCGCGCAAAGAGCACGTCGGCGGTGAAATACTCGCTTATATCTGGTAATTGAGGAGAACGTACCGTGTCACGAGTTGGTCGTAAACCGATCTCTATTGTCAAGGGTGTCACCGTCTCGAAGATGGACGGCGCAATCGTGGTGAAAGGCCCCAAGGGGGAATTGACCGCGTCCGTGCACCCCGAAATCACAGTGGACGTCAACCAGGCAGAGGTACTCGTTACCCGACACGCAGACGACGGACCTCATCGTGCCCTACACGGATTGTGGCGCGCCTTGATTCAGAACATGATCAGCGGCGTCACGCAGGGGTATTCACGCAAGCTCGAGATCGTCGGCGTTGGATACCGTGCCGAGATGAAGGGGAAGAAGCTGCAGCTGATGCTCGGATACTCCCATCCTATTCTCTTCGGACCTCCCGATGGAGTGACCATCGAGGCTCCGACGCAGACCAGCGTTGACGTCTCAGGTATCGACAAACAGCTCGTGGGACTGGTTGCTGCAAAGATCCGATCGTTCCGTCCGCCGGAACCCTACAAGGGCAAGG
>DOWV01000254.1 GCA_003519375.1 Bacteroidota bacterium | reverse complement strand
ATGGACAGGATTTACAGGATGAAGGCTAAGGCGGCGTTAATAAATAAAGGTTGCAACTGATCCGAGAATGAGTATACTTTCCCGTCATGAAGAAGCCCCCCGCTCTCTCGCAGAAGTTCGCCGTCATCTTGCCGCTTTTGGATGAGCGGGCACGGCGTCTCGTTGCTGCCAACGAAGCCCAGAGTTTGGGCTACGGAGGCATTTCGAAAGTCTGCCGTGCAGCTGGCCTGTCGCGAAAAGCGATCTCCAAGGGCATTCGGGAACTTACGGATGGCGTCTGCCTCCCGCCAGGGCGCATCCGCCGCCAGGGCGCGGGAAGAAAGAGAATCACCGTGCAAGATCCCCATCTGCTGACTGCCATCGCATGCCTGATCGAACCCGAAACGAGGGGAGATCCGGAGTCGCCCCTGCGCTGGACATGCAAAAGCACCCGTACGGTGGCGGGGCAACTGGCCAAGGACGGCCATCCCGTCAGCCATGTGAAGGTTGCCCAACTTCTTCACGCGCAAGGCTATAGCCTGCAAAGTAACCGAAAAACGGAAGAAGGCGCCGACCATCCTGACCGGGATGCGCAATTTTGCCATATCAATGCGCGAGTGAAACAGGCGTTGGCGGCGAGAACGCCGGTTATTTCCGTCGACACCAAAAAGAAGGAACTGATCGGAAACTATGTAAATGGCGGCCAACAATGGCTTCCCATCAAACAATCCAAAAAGGTCAACGGTCACGACTTCCCTCATCCTGATATTCCACGTGCGTATCCGTATGGGGTGTATGACCTGGGGCGTAATGCCGGTTTTGTGAATGTGGGAACGGATCACGATACTGGGGCGTTTGCGGTAGCGTCAATCCGAGGGTGGTGGCGTTTCGAAGGGAAACACCTGTATCGGGAGGCACGAGAGCTTGTCATCACGGCGGACGGGGGAGGCAGCAATGGCTATCGTCTGCGTTTGTGGAAATTGGAGTTGCAGAGATTGGCGAATGAGACAGGCCTTTCCATTCAGGTTTGTCACTTTCCGCCTGGGACGAGCAAGTGGAATAAGGTCGAACACCGGCTGTTCTCGTTCATCTCGTCAAATTGGCGTGGCGAACCGTTGCGAGATTATGAAACGGTAGTGCACTTGATTTCGCGGACGCGGACAGCCAAAGGCCTAACGGTGAATTGCCGATTGGATCGGCGGAAGTATCCGACGGGACGCAAGGTGACTGACGAAGAGATGCGCGAGGTTCAGTTGGAGCGTAACCTATTCCATGGCGAGTGGAACTATACCATCCGGCCCAATCGCAAGGCAAACTTGCTACCTTAATATGTTAACGCATCCTTACCGACCTATTCCCCCAATCTCAACCTCATTGAGCGATTCTGGAAGTACGTCAAAAAACGTTGCTTGTACTCCCGTTATTACCCGTCGTTTGACGAGTTCAAAAAGGCCATCTCAGACTGCATCCAGCAAGCACCCGTTCTTCACAAGGCCGAATTGAACTCCTTGCTTTCGCTGCGTTTTCAAACCTTCGAATCCATTGCCGCCTGACGCCGTCTTTCCTCTCGACTCCCCATTGCTACGTGCAAAACGCCGCTGTCGGATAATTGGCGGATGGCAGAAACTTTTACCGTTTTCCAGCCATAGCGACATGTTGTGCGTCTTTGTTCGGAGTTCCATTTCTCACTTGGCCAATCAAAATCCCTGCTATCTGTGCAAAAAACAGCGTTCGTGACCGAGCGTGGTATACTTCCTCTTCGGTTTTGCTCCGATGACACTCCAAACCGGAGGTTTGGCCTCCAGGTCACGGATCGTCGTGTTCGACGGCACAGCCAGAAGATACCGCTCTCCGTGAGAGCGCAGCCATACACGGAAACGGGAACTTCTCCCCATCTCGCCATCTCCGGTGACCCATGCATGTGGCAGAAGGTGACCTCGCTCTGTCAGCATGGATTGGGCGAGTTCATGCCGCGTCTGGAATCGGATATCCTTCGGTACGCCGCATTTTCTCAGGCGCTTCTTATCCCTGGCCCAATCTTCCGGCAGGTACAACCTCACATCGCACAGGGCGTGCCCTTTTCGCGAGGCATACCCCAGGTATACGCCCACCTGCCCGTTGTCCACTTTTCCGAACCGTCCCAACCACTGCCGCTGAACTCCTACCGATTCCGTCCCGTCCTTCTCGAAACCCGAAGGATCAATCGTGATCACCCCATCCGGCTCTCCCAGCTCTTCGCCTATCTGCCGGGTCAGTTCCGAAAGCATCGGTTTGTATCCCCAGTTCGCTCTTCCCACAAAATGCTGCATCGATTGCCGCTCTTGATCGTGCAGATACGCAATTGTTTCCACATTCTTGCGCTCCATGTCCGAAAGCAGACCTTGGAGATATTCTCCCATCCGGGTCTTCTGTTTCCGTTGTCTCATACTTGCCGTGAATCGCTCAAGAAACACCGGCAGTCTCTCCAGCAGTCCATCGTATACCTGCGGCGTAATCTTCGCATCGTTCACCAATTGCCGCTTGCGCAACTCAAACCTCTGTATCATCTCGCGTCCTCCATGAAGGGAATTTTATTCATGGAAGTATAATCGGCAAAATAGGTTATGTTACTTTAGGGAAATCTGAAACAGTACAGTTAGATAGGACAGAGATGATCAGGATCATCCCAAGAGCCTCGATGCGGCGTGGCGTCTTCAGAAATAGATCGTTGACGATGAGTGGATCCTTGAGAAAAGCGAAATTCATTTCAACGGCGTTTTGCGACTTGTAGATTTTGAGCAGTTCCCCGCCGGATAGAGCGCCGTCTCCTTCGACGGGAACATTGGAGATCAGGACAAAGCATCCTGCCTCGCTCCGGCGGCGAAGCACTTCCTGCTCGCGCTCTGCGATTCGAAATTTCAGGACGAAAATCGTTTGCATGGGCCCCATACCATCCGCAGAGGGGCGACCACGGCCACGCTTCTGCCGCTCCTCAATCTCCACGATCACCTCGTGGAGAGGGGTTGTCCGT
>DOWV01000045.1:390-11524 GCA_003519375.1 Bacteroidota bacterium | reverse complement strand
GGATAAGATCTCCTTTGCGCCGAGCTTCATGATTCTTGTGTCGCCGGTCGTCAGCATGGGAAAGTATGCACACGCCGGCAGTCGCAAGAATCTTCTAGGGGAGAATCCGACACTGGAGTTGATAGAGAAGTATTCACTCGAACTTCAGGTGACAGCGAAAACCCCGCCTTGTTTTCTGGTTGGCGCGTTCAACGACAAGTCGGTTCATCCCAGCAATAGCTTGAGATTCTACGAAGCGCTTCTGGAAAAAGGAGTGGTGACGAGCTTCCACGTTTTCCCACAGGGAGGACACAGCATTGGAGTCGGGAATAACCCGGGATCGACGGCTCTCTGGACGCCTTTGTGCGAGGAGTGGATGCGTGAGATGGGGTTGATTGAATCGATGCGATAGGAAGGATGGCGGTAGATCATCTCGCATCGTTCCGATACGTCAGGATGTCAGACGAGGGCAGTACAGGGAGTCCGTCATTGCATTGCCTCCAGTTCATATTCAGTTTACTTCTGGGAAGGAAAGGAGTTATTCATTATGAGCTATCGTTCTTTTGTTCTCGTTGCCCTGGTCGTGTTCGCAAGCGTCACTGTTGCACAGCAATATGGACCTCAAGACCCTCCCCAACGCGTCGTACTGAACCTCACCCCCGATCCTGCGACGAGCATTGCGGTGACATGGCGAAATCTCGGTGAGTATCCGGACGGGAAAGTCCAGATTGCAAAAGCTTCCGATTGGACTGATATGGCAAAAGAGGCCCGCATGGTCGTTGCGCAGAAGGAGGGAATTTCTTATCGCAAGAACACGCCTGATTTTCACTATTCAGCGGTCGTCACTGGTCTCCAGCCGGACGTCCTCTATGCCTACCGGGTCGGGCATGATTCTGTATGGAGCGGCTGGGCGCAATTCAAAACTGCGAAGCCGGGACCAGCCCCCTTTACCTTTGCATACTTCGGCGATCCGCAATACGACCACGTGCGGTATTGCGCGAGAGTTTTTCAGGAGACGTTTCGAACCTCGCCTGAGTCACGTTTCTGGCTCTTCGTGGGCGACATGATCGGCGATCCCCAGTACGACAGTCTCTGGTCTGAACAATTCACCTCATTCGGGTTCATACCTACGGTGACGCCGTTCGTCATGGTTCCGGGGAATCATGAATACCCGAAACCGAAGGGTACCGAAACCCAGAAGGAGCTTGTCCCTTACTGGCGGGCGCACTACACCCTTCCTGAGAATGGAGTGAAAGGCCTGGAGGAGACGTCGTATAGCTTCGACTACCAGGGCGTGCGCTTCATCATGATCAACGGCAACGAGAAACTTTCCGAGCAAGCAGAGTGGACGGAATCACTCCTTGCGAAGAATTCCTGCACTTGGACCGTTGTTGCCATGCACCAACCTCTCTATTCGATGGGACGTGAGCGTGACGATCGAAAGACGCGGGATGCATTTCTCCCGCTCCTTGACAAATACGGAGTCGATCTTGTTCTGACAGGCCACGATCATGTCTATTCGCGCAGTCATAAGTTGAAGAATAATGCCGTCGTACCGCCGGGCGAAAAAGGAACCGTCTATGTCGTTTCGGTAAGCGGATCGAAAGACTATCCACTCCATCTGAAATACCAAAATCTCATGGCGAAAACCGCCGAGAAAGTGCAGTTGTTTCAGACTATTACTGTCGACGGAAACAAACTGATCTACAAATGCCACACCGCCACTGGCTCGCTGTTCGACTCGTTCGAACTGAAGAAATAGCAGTTAAGCTCATCGGTGGACTTCCAGCGCCTCGATTGCTCCGTCTCGAAGGCGAACTACACAATCTGCAAACTCCACGAGCCGCCGATCGTGGCTCGCGACAACAACACACCGGTTGCCAGCGTGGGCAAGATTCCGAAGAAGCTCGATGACCTGAAGTCCCTGGCTTGATTCAAGACTTGCCGTCGGTTCATCGGCGATGATCAATTCCCCTCCGTTCGCGATTGCACGGGCGATCGCTACACGTTGTTTCTCTCCCTGACTGAGTTTCAGAGGCGACTTGTCGGACAGATGTTCAATCGAGAATTGGCGAAGGAGGCGCCGCGCTTCTTCGATTGCATGCGATCCCGTTATCCCCGCAAACCGGAGCACCAGCACAATATTCTCCAGCACGCTGAGTGATTCGATGAGCAGAAAATTCTGAAAAATGAATCCCAGTCTGTGCGCCCGAATGCGTTGCAACTCGCCGTCTGAATAGCTCCGCACTTCTTCTCCAAACAGCAACACTTGTCCTTCCGACGGCTCGATCAGGCCTGCCATCAATGTCAGGAGGGTCGTTTTCCCGCTTCCACTTGGCCCAAGCAGCAGGACCAACTCTCCGGCGGAACACGAAAGAGAGACATTGCTGATCGCCGTCGTACCGTTGCCGTTGTCGCCAAAACGCTTCGAGACCTTCTGCAGATCAATGAAGTGTCCGTTCGATGCATGCGCATTCATGAGAATGCCTCCAATGTGTAAATCCGTGCGAGTTTTCGGGCGGCGAGGAGCGAGCTGACGCCGCTCATCACCGACACCGTCAGGAAGACTCCGGCGATCTGTTCGAGGGAAGTCTTCGTACTGACTTCGGGTGAAATCGCCTCAATGAGACGGATCATCGGGAAGAAAAATGCCAGGGCCGCTCCGCAACCTGTGAGCGAGATTTGCAATCCCTGCCCATAAACCAGCCCGCCAAGGAATCTGTGTGTAGAACCGAGGGTCTTCATCACAGCGAAGTCCCTCCGGCGCTCGAGGATGCTTATCGACAGTATGAGCGTGAGAATCGTCGTCAGAACAATCCCGCCGATAGCGGCGATGACATAGAGGAGCGGCAGAAATCCCGATTGCATTTCGCGGATGTTGTTCTTCAAGAACTCGTCATGGTCGTACACTTCCAGCCCTGGAATCTCCTCCCGGATCCGTTCCTTCATCGAAGCAACAGTCCCTGGTTCCTGCACTTGCACGAGATAACAGCTCACGAGTCCCGGGTAACCGATAAGCGACTGCGCCTGGCGCAGCGTTACAAAGGCATACTGGACGACGAACATATTCGTCTGCACACTGATACCGACAACACGAAGCGAATCTCCTTTAAGTGTGACGATATCGCCCGTGTGGAACCCGGACTTCGCCGCGAACGATCGATCAAGAACAATTTCTCCGTCGTTTTGAATATTCCGCCCCTGAGTGATGAGGGGAGGAGCTCCAATGCCCGTCGCCGGATCGTACCCTGTCAAATATACGGTCGATCCGCGCTCGCCTTTTCGTATGGAGGAAAGAAAGAACACAAGTGGAGAGACCGATCGGATTCCGCTGATTTCCCGGAGCAGATTGCCATGGCCGGTCGAAAGGATGGAAGATCCCCGGAGGATGTTTGTTGTATTCTCCTGGAGTACCCACAAATCTGTCCTGTTGTGACGGATATACTCGACGGAACCGTCGGCGACACCGCGATAAACAGAGAGGAGGAAAAGCATCAAAACAGCGCAGAGAGCGACACCCCCGATGGTGAACGCGGTCCTTGCCGGTTGGGCTTTCAGTATTCGAAAAGAGTAGTTTGTCATGGGATTTCCTTATCCGAACATCGGCACTTCCGTCAGCAGCTTTCCACGGATCCGATCGAAAATCTCCTCAAGGGTATGACCCGTGATTGTCAGGCCGTGGTTCTTGAGTCCGATAACAGATCGTGAAGGATTGTCCGTCCGAGAGAGGAGATGTACTACTTCCTCTGCCAGCTCGCGCGTTCCGCACGGATAATTTTGTCGCGTACAGGCTATATCGTCCATCCAGGCATGGACGTGCACGATGGCGCCCACAGCGGGAAAGTTTCGATAGATACACTCGTGCTCGACCGCGTCGACGGAGACCCGTGCTTTCGGATCGTACTGAGCGGGAACGCTCACCAGCGCCGTCCCGCGACCGTAGTCAAAACCTTTCACCAGAAGCACATCCTTCCCGACCGTGGCAATAGTCGCTTTGTTGACACCGCGTGCAGTCATCCACAACGTTGTGCCGCCAAGCTCCGGTATGTTCTCGCGTGCACTCAGATTGCCGTAACTGAGTCCCGTGATGCCATAGATCTTATAGAGATGCCTCAACTCTTCTTCCCCAAGCACATCCCTGAGAGGAAAGGGGAGAGGGAGCACTCCAAGATTGTCAAGTTCCCTGGCGTACCGTTTGATCTTTTCCACGACCGGTGACGTGCTCCACAGTCGTTCCGGCAGGTCGGTGCTGAATTCGTTTTCGATCGCGTAATGAGATCCTGCAATGGGAAGCATTCGCTCGTAGACGTTCGCCGGATCGAATGGAAGATGATAGAAACCGGCTTCCGGCGTGGTGAAGTAGATCTCGAATGGAGAGCCGTTCGGAGGCCCCACATAGATGAGCAGGTTGGACAGCGTGCGCACCAGCGTTGAATAGCATAACGCCCGGATGTTGTCAGTCTCATGATCTCCCGCAACGACCGTGATGATGAACACCGATTGAGATCGTCTGCGACCCGCACGCGGATGTTTCAAATCTGTGAGATTCAGAATGAAGCTCACGCCGTTTGACTCGCTCGAAATGGAGTGGCCGTGGCGCTCGAATTCATCGACAATGGCGCTCACGACCCTGTCACGAACCGGATTCAAGCCGTCTTGTGTGATTGCGAATTTCATGATACACTCTCCTTTACAGTGTCATGTTGTGAAACGACGTCCCGTCTGATGCATCCATTGAATGATTCCCTCGCGCGAATGAGCCGCGCCTGTCCGTCTGCCACGGCAACGACCGCCGGCTGATAGAATCCAAAAAACGATTCGAGCGCGGTGAAATAGGCGCCGGTATCCATGATTGCGATCACCTCTCCTTTCCGGATGACAGGCAGGAACTTGTTGCGATAAATAACGTCTCCGGCGAAACAGGCCGGACCGATGATGGTAGCTTTCTCTGCTAACGGCCGGTTCACATCATTTGCGAGGATGACTTCGTGGTATTCATAGTACGTCGGGAGCGTGACCGTGCTGAGTCCGCCGTCGGCAATAAGCCATGTGCCAACGCCGGCCCGGGTCTTGACCCCGTTAATTGTCAGAAGCAGAAACTGGTTTGGACTTGCGATGCATCGTCCCGGTTCATAGATCAATTCCGGAAGCTCGCCCTTCGGAAACGCTCTGGCAACTGCATGAGAGATTGCGTGAGTGACATTGGCAAAACATCGCTCTTCGTCCCGACCGTCGTTCCGCGACGGCAGCGTCCCAAGAGCCTGGTATCTGAGCATTTCGAACGACGTGAACTCGCGGGTTGTCGTCGCTGCGATCCCACCGCCCACATCGACGACCTGCACCATTTGTCCGGCCCGCCGGGCTTCCTCCACCAGCAAGGGAAGACATGAGAGTGCATCCGCGTGATCCCGTGCATCCCGAATTCCTGTGCCAATATGAAAGTGAAATCCCTTGAAGCCGAGCCCTGGAGAGTCCTGAAGAAGACGAAGGGCATGGCCAGCTTCTCCGCTTTTCAGGTCGAGCCCGAATGCGCATCCCTTCCTGCTTCCGGTGGCTGAGCCGTAGTTCATGCCGCGGGGAACGTAATCCGGATTGATGCGGAGAAGAATGTCGGGCCTCGTTCTCATTCCATCCGCAATGCGCCGGATGACGACGAGCTCCTCGAGGGAATCGACGATGAGGAGTCCAATCCGGTTCTCGATGCTCTTGCGGATAAATTCCTCCGTCTTGCAGGGACCGTTCACGATGATCTCTTTATTTTCAAATCCCAGATAAAGAGCCAGCTCAAGCTCGTACTGCGTCATCACTTCGGCTTTCAATCCCGCGCGGCGGATTATCTCTATCACACCCGGCACGGAATTGCACTTGAACGGATAGTGCACAGAAACGATGCCGGCGTACTGCGCCTGCGCGGTTGTCACGAATCGCCGGGCTGTGTCTTCGAGCCGCCGTTCATGGACGACGTGAAGCGGGGTGCCATACCGCCCGGCAAGGTCAATCGTGCTGCAGCCGGCCGCGACAAGCTCACCGCTGCTCCCGCTCTCAAGGCCCCATGCACTCAGATTGTGATTCGGTTTCATGTCATATCCCTTGTTCAATTTCACCGGTAAGATATCCGTCGGGCTTTTCAACCTTGTCATGTAATTGTCAAACACCCGTCAAACTCTATCACGATTGCTGCGGATGCAGATCGCGCTGGTAGATCGCGAACTCCTTATCGCGCTCAAGACCAAGGTGCTCAGCAGCGCGCAGCGCAAGAAGGTTATCCTCGGACATCCAGGTGGTTTCGAGGGAGTCATATGCTGTAGCCTGGGCACATAATGAGTCGAGGAGGAGCTTGTACACCCTGGTTCCCTGGAACGCTTTCTTGATACCGACAGCGTAGATGATCAGCGACCGAACATCCTTTTTGTCGTGCAGGTACCGGAAATATTTAATCGGTCCGATGCTTCCCTGGAGTCTCTTCAGGAGCGGATTGATGTCCAAGACACACTCGAGCACGCCGACCGGTTTGCCCTCGTGTTCGACGAAGGTAATCAGCTCCGGACGGGTGACGAGATTGAGGAATTTTGCCGAGAACACGTACTCGGCCGACGTGAGCGGAAGGAAATGCCAGTTTGACGAGAACGCGTCGTTGAATATCTCCCGGACACGTTCGAGTTCGGCCTCGAAATCGTCTATGCGAAATGACCGCACTGAATATGCGCCGGAGTTGACAGGCTGTGGGACGGTTCCGTACCGTTGGAGAATGTATTCGCGTATGTGTGTGTTCTTCCGTGTGTGGATCGTCTTGCCGGAGCGGAATCCCGCTGCATCGAGCAGGCTGACGTAGTATTCCGGATTGTACGGCTGGAAGAATGCCGGGGCTGTCCCAAATCGGCTTACCTGCAGGCCCAGTTCTGAATAGTGGTTCGGATTAAGGGGTCCTTCCAGAAACTGTGCGCCGCGGGAGCGTGCAACGACCTCTGCTCGTTCGAAGAGAGCGCGAACGGCTTCGCGATCATTGACGCTTTCAAAAAAGCCGAAGAACGCCGGCCTCTCGCTGAATTTCTCCCAGTGCTTCCGGTTGGCAACGAGTGCAGTCCGTGCCACCGGCCGGCCATCGGCATAGCAGACGAGAAGATCAAGCGATGCATCAGCGAAATATGGATTTCTGGCCGCGTCCAGGGTCCGGCGTACTTCGGAGACGATCGGTGCGACCCAGCGTTCATCGCCTCGATAAAGACCAAACGGAAGCCGCAGGAAATCGTTCAGTGTACGGCGATTGCCGACTTTCGTGACGGTGTATCGCATGTCGTACTCCCTTTGTCGATTCGTTCGATGACATAATTGTTATAGATGAATGAAAGATCTTGTTGCAGCAATGCCCTCGCCAGTACGCGCGATGGTCGGATGCACTCTGAAAGAATCGCAGGTCGCTCACGCCGGACAAGGAGGTTGCGGTAGGTCAGGAACGCGTGATCCGATCCGACGCGCACCGTTTCCCGAAGAAGATGTTCGTAGGCTTCGGAAGACATCCACTCGAAAATGTTGCTGAAATTGAACTTTGTGATGCTTCCGGCAGGCAGCCTCGTGAAGAAGTGCTCGCAGCTATCGGTCACGATCCCGATACGGTCAATCCGGCTCTTGATCAGGTCGAAATTCTCTTTCCTCAGATAGGGAGGAAGATATTCCTCACTGTAGTAGCGTCCGAGGAGAATATATGAGAGGAAGTAGTTCTCTCTCATCGGGAGCTCGGTCAGAGCGTGCCTGGTTCGCCGCGCAAAATGACTGCCAAAGGAGAATGATGTGTCGAGGTATCTGAAAAAGACCTTGTCAAACAGGAGAGTCATTGTTGTCCGGCTGAGCAGGACCCGAGTGAAAATCCACCACCATACATTTTCCCACTTGCGCTGAAAGAGCTCTGCGCGTTCCCCGGTGCTTTCCACTTCGAAGAACTGTCGAATCGTCGTTTCGCCGATCATCCGGTGCAGCCATACCCGGAGCAGTCGCATGTATTGTTCATACCGCCCGCAGTGGATGATGCCCTGATCGATCTTTTCGCTTTGTGAATCCCAGTACGATTTGCCCGCGTCTCCCAACACCGATCGCAGCCGAAGGTACAACTGCCAACGATGGTCAGAATGTCGTACGCCGACAAACTCGAGCAATTCATCGTGGTTGAGCGCCCGAAACGCGGCAATCTTGAGTTCAAGCAGATAGTTCTGATAAGGACTGATGTCGAGCGCAATGACTGCCTGCGGATTGTCTAATAAAAAAGCGAGAGAATTGCACCCTCCCGAAGTGATGGAGAAAACGACGTCGCCGGGGCCGATGTTCAGTGCCGTTCGATCCAATGCCGGATCTTCCCAGCACTGGGCGTACAGGATATCTTCGAACACTCTCTTGCTTTTGTGTGATGATCGTCCCTGCCTTGCACGTTTACCAATGCCTCCCGCCAATCCCTTCTTGGTATGCAGCACAGCCCAATCGTACACCGCCGGCAGGCCAATGATTGCGGCGTGAAAGAACTGCTGAGTGAAGGAAGCGACGACCAATCCCACCACGAAGAGAACGTAGAGTGCGTTATGCCTGACCCCATCAGTCGATAGTGTGAATTCGCTGAAGGCGGCTGGGATGTTCTTCACGCTCCTGAGATTCGGTATCAGTCTTGGGACCTGCCGGGCGTAGCTGGAGAACTCCGGGCCAAACTCGGCCTCAAGTGAAATCTCCTCGTACTGCACCAACCGCGAATAGTGTGCATACATCAAAAGCGAAAGGAGCGCACCCGTTGGCGGGAGGCAAAGACCGAATGCATTCATGGCGATGAGGTCCGCGAGGTAAATGGGATTGCGCACGAGGCGATATGGACCCCGGGTGAGCAACCTGTCCTTTTGAACTTTGAACGCCATCACGCGATCCGAGCTGAGAACAGAGCCCGCCCACATCCTGAGGACCGACGCAAGAACCATCAGGAGTGCAGCAATCAGAAAGCCGATTCGGAGCGACGACGTCTGTGAAAGCCGGAGGAGCCGGCCTGCAAGTGCGGCATTGGCCTGCGATGCGTCAAACAGCAAATACGACAGAAGGCACACCGCGAGAACAATGGTGAGGGAGACGAAGATACGCGACTCGAACTCCCATTGCTGTATCCCTTTCATGAAGGGTTGCATTGCTTATTCTCCATTCTTTGAAATTGACTGAACCTTGAGGACAGATGGAATCGTTTCGACGAAGCAGGGGGTTTCGCCCAGCAGCTCTCCGTCGGCTTCCACGCGAACCGCTTCTCCGGATTCAACTGCGAGCGTCTTCGTTTCGTGATAGCTGAAGAGCGACATGGAGAGATGTGTGCCGGTGTATATCCTGGGAAAACTCCTGAGCCTCTGCCAGATGGAGAGGTCGTGCATGACGAGGACGTTCAGTCTCCCATCGTCAAGCCGGGCGGTGGGAGCCAGGTTCATGCCTCCTCCCGTGTAGGCGCCGTTCGCCACAACAATGCCGGTTACATTCTGAGTAATGGTTTCCTTTTGATCAAAAGTCATTCTGATACATTGATTTTCATGCTCGAACACAGCCTCCAGCACTCCAAGCCCGAATGCGAGAGTCCCCCCGAGTTTCTTGTGCTGTCTCTGCACACGCTTCACCACGGAGGCTCCGATCCCTAATTGGCATTCGTTCACGAAATATCGGTAGCGAGTTTCTCCCTGGTTGTCCCGAAACGTCACTCTCCCCAGATCGATTGGTCGGCAGTCCCCGTTCCGGAGAAGCTCAATCTGTTTCTCGATGGAGTGCGGCAATCCAAGACTCTGGGCGAATCCATGTCCGGTGCCGCAATTGACGATGCCGAGCGCGCAGTCGGGATTGATAAGGTGGCCGTTCGCGAACATTCCGTTCACAATCTCTTGAATTGTCCCGTCTCCGCCGATCGCCACAACGAATCGGGATCCATTCCGCACCGCCTCCGAGGTGGCCTGTGTTGCGTCGAGCGGCCAGCGTGTGATGTGCACGGAATACGAGTGGCCGAACAAACGGTGAAACTCACCAAGAATGCTTGAGAATTTCGATCTTGCCTTGCCTGCACCCGATGCAGGATTCAGGATGATATGGATTTCGGAATTCGGCATTGTTTCACCTCCAACCTTACAGAGTTCACCGGGAGATGGCTCGAAGATAGTCACCGAGTGATCTTGTCACTCTTGTCAGGATCATCACGACCACCACGAGCGCTATTGTCAGGAAGGCTACTGTTGTCATAGTATGATCCTCAGTGTTTCCGCATGTAACCTACAAAGCCGACGCGAGTGATCTGTCACGGAAATGTCAAACAACCGTCAAACATATCGGGTCAAAAAGCGGCGGGAAAACAGAGGTACGAGGGTCAAAAGCCCATCATGGGAGAGATACTATCCACCAGTCTTCGTGATTCATTCGGAGTGAAGGAGAAGTCGTACGCATCGCCTACAGCAGAGACGTTGAGGCCCATTGACATTCGGCCAATTCTTTTCTTGCTTAAGCTTCATACATTTCCTCCATGAACTAACAATAGAACCAACATGAAAAAGAGCATAGTGCTGTTGCTCCTTCTCTTCATCACCGGGGTTGCGGTCGGTCAAAAAAGGTACTACAAGGGCAACACGCATACGCACTCTTCTCCCGGAAGCGGCGATGCTGCCAAGACCTGGACAGCGGACACGGCAGTGGCAAGGTATAAAGCTGCGGGTTACGATTTCCTTGTCTTCACGGAACATGGTGAATATTGGAACGCCGACTCGCTTTCCACGCCCGAATTCACTGTGATCAGCGGGGAGGAGGCAGGAATCTCGGGCTCGGGGCGATGGGGGCATTTCACAGCGATGAAGATCTCGAGCAAGATCATTGGCCGCAACAAAACACACCAGGAGCTGCTTGACGAGATTGCAGGCCAGGGTGGACTGGGTATTCTCAATCATCCCCGATGGACGGTGATTCCGATCTCCGCATCAAAGGTCATCGATAGCATGAAACAGAATCTGCGTCACGTCGAAGTGTACAACGGCAACACCGACAAGCCGACCAGGTTCGATACCTCTTTGTGGGACAGCGTGCTGACGACGGGCAGAGTGCTGTATGGCGTTGCTTCAGACGACACTCACAAGGAAAGCCACTTCGGCAAAGGATGGATCTGTGTCTATGCCTC
>DOWV01000045.1:0-272 GCA_003519375.1 Bacteroidota bacterium | reverse complement strand
GTGATTGATACCGTTGGTCATGGACCGGAGAGACTGTTCGTTCGCAGCATGAACGGCACACGAATAACGTTTATCGGAAGCTCCGGACGAATCCTGGAGACGGTGAATGCAAACGAAGCGACGTACACTATTCGTGGAGATGAAGGATATGTCCGGGCGGAAGTCAGCAACAGCCTGGATCAGACAGCATGGACTCAGGCCGTGATGATTCCGCACACAGGGCGAAAGGACAACTGAAATCCCGTACATGCCGTACGGCCTTCACCACAAAT
>DOWV01000019.1 GCA_003519375.1 Bacteroidota bacterium | reverse complement strand
ATGATGTTCTCCTTGTGCGTGACGACCATGATCTGTTCGGAATGAAACCCGCCTTCAGAGATCCTCCTCAGGTTACGCCGTTCCACGCGTACCCAATCCGATGGCATGGTCTTCTCCAGGAACTCCATGAATCTCACAAGGTCGGTGCGCAGGTATGGACGAATCTCTATTCCTTCGGAGCGAAGCTTGTCTTGAATCTCTGAAGTCCTTTCCTGAACTGTGAAGAGTACGAGGGGGGCATCCATGCTCAACGCCTGGTGGAAGATCTCGTACCCCTGCTCGCCGAGCAATTTCAACAACGGAGTGTATGCCCGCGTGTCGATTCCGGGAGTGAAGTACCCCGGCGGATAACTGGAAACCCGGCATTCACGCTTCCCAAGGGCTTTGAACCGGGACTCAACCTCCTGCAGCAATCGCGCGCCGACGGTGTCGAGCAATGAGACAGGGTGCACTCCCAGCGCAGTAATCCAGCATCGAACTCCATCAGGATCCGCATCGCCGAGGTGCATCCGCTTTGCATGCACTCCGAGCACAAAGCCAACGAGAGTTCCTTCGGAATGCGCAAGAAGAAAAGTCTCCGAGTCGAAGTTTTCGTCGAGGAGCACGCGTGACTCGAGGGTGTCAGCAGTGATTGCATCAAGGGGGAGGGCGGCTTCCCAGAGTTTGAGCAACTCCTCCCGCGCCGTGTCGGCATAGGGGGAAATTGTGAGAGACATTGTTGGATCCTTCATGTCTGCGCGCCGAAGAACCTCTGCAACGGAGAATGATCGGAAAGAAGATTGGCGACAACCCGGAGTGTCTTCGCGAGCAAATAGAGCTTCGCTGCTGAAATCCTCCGGGAAGCCGTCGGGGGATCCCGCGTGGAAGACCGGTCAACGTTCCTGACGCACGAGAAACCCTGCCTGGAGCCTAATATGGAGAAGGATCAAGCGGTAATCAAGTGCCCGGCTTGTGTGTGCTCACCCGGTCGAATCCGATGTGCGGCCGAAGGAGAATTGACTGGGTGAGATCTCGCAAAAACCGGGAAACGGCAGGTGTGGATTTAATCGCGCTGGGGATCGGATGGTTGCCCTTCGTTGAGCGAATTTTCGTACGCACTTTTGAAACCTTCTATGGCTTTAAGGAGAGCCTCAGCAATTTTTTTCTGACCCTCCGGGCTGCGCAGGACTTTTTCCTCCGCCCTATTGGAAAGATAGCCCGTCTCCACGAGTACGTTGGGCATCGATGCATAGACCAGGACATAGAATCCGGCCTGACGCACGCCGCTGTTCTGGATTTTCAGGAGATTCGCCATTTCGTTCGATGCCTTCTCAGCGAACATCTCGCTGTGCTGCACGAAGGCACTCTGCCGCATCGTCAGCAGGATGAATGATTCCTCATTCGTTACTTCCTGATACCGCGCCTGGTACCCTTCCTCGTACTCGATGACCTTGTTCTCACGATCTGCGACATCCATCGAGTTTTCGGCTGATCGGATGGCGCTCTCGGCCTTCCCGGGCCTGATAATGTAGATCTCGAATCCATTAGCGGAAGATGGTTTTCGCTCTGTTGAATTGCAGTGGATGCTGATGAAGAGCTTTCCGTTTTCCCTGTTGGCGATCTTTGCGCGCTCGCCAAGTTCCACAAAGACGTCTGTTTTCCGTGTATAGACGACCTTCACATCCTGAAGGTTCTGTTCGATGAGCCTGCCGAGCTTCAACGCAACGCCGAGTGCAACGTCCTTTTCTCGCGTACCCCCAACGCCTATCGTACCCGGATCTTTGCCGCCATGTCCGGCATCGATCACGATGACATCAAGATTCGCCCGTGTCCGTGCTCGCTGGAGTTTGTCCTGCATCTGTTTTTCTTTTTCAAGCGCAGCACGCGAATGAAGGGCAAGAAGAAGGTCGTTTGTCCTCCGGTCGACGATTGGATCAACCTGGATAATATCGGGGGAGATCTTGAATGTCAGTTGTACCGATGTCGGATATTGATAGACCTGAAGGCGCCGCACCGCATCGCTGGTTTTGAATCGTGCGAGCGCAACGGTGTCGGCCACCGCATCGGTCACCGTAACATAGAGCCAGCCATCTGCGGCGATGAAAGCCTCGAAATTCCCGAGCTTTCTGCTTGTTTTTATCGTGAGAAGGTGGCCGTTTGAGTACGGCTCAAGCTCGGCGCCAGTGATATCGTACCGTGCGGCGCGTGCTTCGGGCAGGCTGGGAGTTTTCCGGATTCTTGATTCGAGCAGAACGCCGGACGGATCGAGGCGTTCAAGCAAGGCAATGAAATCTTCCGCCGGAGCGAAATACGTGCTGTCGAAATGCAGAATCGCATTTGCGCACTGATAGGAAGAGGAAACACCGGATCCGATACTTGTGACGACGAGGAATGGATTCGAGGCGGTAATCTTGACGCGATGGGTACGGAGGCGAAGCTCGATTTTCCGTCTGTCGGGATTATCCACGACCGGAAATGAGAGGAAGTCGGCGAGCTCCCGCACAGAAACGAAGATTACGCCGGAGCTATCGTATCCGCTGACGTTTATTTTCCGTTCGCCGAGCTGGAGACGGATAGTTGTTCGCTCAGCCCGGAGATGGAGGGGGAAAACGACGACGAGCGAGAGAATAAGCAATGAACAAGGAAGCCAGAGAACCCTTTTGCGCATCTAGCGATAATTCACAAATTGCACCGGAAAAGACAAATCGGCTTCGCGGACCAGTTTGATGACGGACTGCAAATCATCCTTATCTTTGCCGGTAACGCGCACCTGATCATCCATGATCTGAGCCTGAACTCGTATTCTCGAGTCCTTAATCAACTTAACGACAGCACGTGCGTCGTCCTTGTCGATTCCGATAATGAGTGTGATGAGTTGGCGGACGGTCGAATTTGCCGCCGATTCGATAGTGCCGTAACGCAACGCCTTGAGGGAGATGCCTCGTTTGACGAGTTTCGATTGGACGACGTCCACCGCGCTCTTGAGATGAAACTCGTCGCTGGTGTGGATCGAAATGTGCTTCTCTTTTTGGTTGTACTCGATCAGCGTTTTGGAATCTTTGAAATCATACCGCTGGCTGATCTCTTTGCGGGCTTGATTGAGGGCGTTGTCGACTTCCTGCAGATCTACTTCAGATACGATGTCGAAAGAGTTTTGCTGCGCCATGCGCTAGTTCACAATCTCCACGATGTTCCGTTCTGTTGTGACTCGAATGCGTACGCGGATAGAATCGCCGTTGGTTGTGACGATCTTGCCCACCCCTACAATCACACATTGGTCATCTTCGGTGCTCTCAATGGAATACTTTGCATTCACATTTTCCGCCATGGGATAGATCTTTGAGAGGGTGATGCCCTCGAAGCTCTTTCCTCCGCCACCCTGCGAGACGGGCTTCCAGTAAAATGCATTAGCCCGCGTAGCAAAATTCTGCAGATCGACGATTATCGCATTGCGTGTGTCTTCCACAGTATTGGCCGAAAAGATGCTCACACCGACATAAATCGCAATCCCGATCAGCATCAAACCCAATACAACGAGCAAGAGTTGTGTCTGGCCCATCGATCAATGCGCTCGGTTCGTGGTAAAACCTCCGGATAAGCATCGAGACCAGTGTTGGACGCGTCAAGGATCTGGCTGTCCCCGTCTGCACGCAACCGCCCGAAGTCAGTGGAGGGCTCTGCACCGGGTGAAATGTTGCGTTTTATGAAATTCTGCGCGCCGCGGAAATTCTCATACGGATGCAACTTACACATCTGATAACAAATATTACAAATCTCAGTCTCAAAATCAATGGCACACTGTGTTCTTCCTCACAAAACACAGTCTTTAAGAGGTCTTCGGAGAGGACCGGCATTCCGCTCTTCCGGCTCTTTGTCGTCAAGGCTCAGCTCGTTCCGAAGAGGGGTATTCTCTCACGGAAAGACCCACACTCAGTCTGTCAACCAATATGAGACATACAGGCTCCATCGGTGGATGGCAAGCAATGTCATATTTTCTATTACAAGGATGGCCGGGAGGGGTGTTTGACAGGCCGGCGATGTTGCGATGCCTGGATATCTCGAGGATGCCAGGTCGACGTGTCTCTTTTCGAGGCTTTGGCGGGCTGAGTTGATTTCTACTTTCGAATTACGCCGGTTTCCATGCTCCAGAAGAGCAGATCGAGTTCATCGACAGGTATACCGATCTGTCCGGCGAATTTCGTGAAGCTCCGTTCGATGCGAAAATAGTGTTTTCGGGTCAGCGACTTCGGTATGGAGCGAATTGCCCCATAGCGCTGGAGGTTGCGGAGAATGTGACGATCGAGGATGGCGAGCCCGCCGTTCCGTCCGACGTTGCGTAAGAAATGCGTCGCCTCTTTGAGTCCCAATCCTCTGACGTTTTTCACCAACCACTCCCGGAGTTCGAAGGAATCGTTCGCTCCGATCACCGCCGAGAGTATCGAATCGAATTCACTCCTCAATCTCAGGAGGTATTTTGATTTTGTCGCATGAAACCGGATGTACATCGACCGGTTCCCGAGGATCGTCACGGGATCAAACGGGTGGACATGAAATTCCCGTCGTTGAAGCTCTCTGATAGCTTTCTCTGCATTCTCGGCGGACGTCTGAGGTGTCAGGAGGCAGTAAGCGATTTCGTAGAAATATTCCGACTGAGGTACACACTTGAATTCGCCGAGCCGCTTTCTGATGGCATCACGGTTCGACGTATGGAGGGCCCGAAGATCGAGAAGTTGTTTCTCCCGGGCGATGCGATTCATAGTTCTCCTCAGGCAGGCAGGGAAATCCGTGAGCGGGTGCGCCGCCGGATGAGTCCATCGCGCTCGAGAGACTCAAGGACAGAATCAAACCATCCTCGGTCCCCCTTGTTGAAGTCATCCACCGCTTTTCGCGCGAGGGTGCCGGGCGTCATTGATTGACCTCGCCCCAGCGCGCGGAGCGCCTCTACGATTCGGCCCCGGTAAATGCGGTTGGGAATCCCGCTGCGCCCGCTCTCGGGCTTCGTCCTGCGTTTCTTCGTTCTGGAAACGCGGTGTGCGCTCGGACAGAGTGAAAGGAGAGGGCATTGGTCGCACCGTGGTGATGACGCGACGCAGACCGTTGCGCCCAGATCCATCAATGCCTGATTCCACGTGCCGGCAGCTCTGCGCGGAAGCAGTTCCGCCGCTCGTGCCCAGTCGTCGTTCCCATTCGCCTGAGTGAAAGAACTCATCGACGGAAAGAGTCGCCGCAAAATGCGTGAAATGTTCGTATCAACGACCGGCACCCGGCGCCCGAATGCCAGACAGGCGACAGCATGGGCCGTGTAGCGGCCGATCCCGGGAAGCAGCATCAAGGCCTCGACGGAACGCGGGAGCAAACCGTTTGATTCGGCGGCGACGCGGCGAGCCAGCTGTTGAAGCCGCAGAGCCCGGTTGTTGTATCCCATCCCTCTCCAGGCTTTGATGACGGATGATGTCCGCGCCACGGCGAGATGTCCCAGCGTCGGGAATCTCTGCAGAAACCGGGGATACAGCAGCAGCACCCGCGAGACCTGAGTTTGTTGAAGCATGATTTCCGAAACCAGGATCCGGTATGGATTACGCTCATGACGCCAGGGGAGCTCACGCCCGTGACTCCGGTACCATTTCAGAACCGCCGCCCGGATCGTCCGCTTCCGTTTCTCGCCCGCTCTCATGCGCTTCATGCGTCGGATACGCCTCATTCTTCTGGGAAAACGCGATTATGACGGTTTCAGATCTTCCTCGCGCAGAAGATCGACAAAAGGCTTGTTGCCGGAAAGAATATCCAGCGACCGCAGTTCGGCGAGGGAAGTCCACAATATCCGCTCAAATACGTTGTTTTTGGGGGTGCCGTGAAAGCGGGATACAAAGCAATATGTTACTTCGAATGCGCCCCCGTCTTCATAGTGATTCATGCTTTTTTCGTGACGGTCAAAACCATCGACTTCGATTGAGAGTTCCTCGCGGAGCTCGCGCTTGAGACATTCCAGCGTCGATTCTCCCTCCTCCATTTTGCCGCCGGGGAATTCCCATTTCAGGGCGTAGCGCGAGTTCTTCCCGCGCTGGCAAACGAGGATTTGTTTGTTCCGGTGTATGACTGCAACGACTGAGCGTGTCATCGTGCGGTGAATATACCGATTCAGGCAGGAAAATCCAAAGAATCCGATTTAGGTTGACTCGGCGCCAATTCCTTCCAAAATTACATTTGTCCAAAGGAAAAAACATGCGCATTTCAACATTCTTGTTAGTTATTTCTTTCCTGAGCCTGTCTGTGGTGAGAGGCCAGATAGCGAATCATGTTGTCATCAGCGAGGTCTATGGCGGAGGGGGGAACAGCGGTGCCGTCTGGAAATCTGACTTCGTAGAGCTCTATAATCCTACGAGCAGTCCCGTTGATCTAGGTGGTTGGTCGATACAGTACGCATCGGCGACCGGCAATTTCACCCAAGCGACGACTCTCTCAGGCATCATTCAACCGAAACGGTTCTATCTTGTTCAAGAAGCACCAGGGACAGGAGGTTCGCAAGATCTCCCGACTCCGGATATTACTGGAAACATTCAGATGGGCTTGTCGGCCGGGAAAATTGCGCTCGTCAGCAACGCGTCATTTATCTCTGGTCCTGCGGATGCAGTGGACTTTGTTGGATATGGCTCAACGGCTACGCCGTTTGAAGGCACGGGGGCAGCACAAGCACCGAGCAATACGACAAGCATCGAGCGTAAGGGATCCGGGACGTCCACCGGCGCAACACTTGCTCCCGGAGGCGTCGATGAAACGGCAGGGAACGGCTGGGACAGGAACAACAACCTGACCGACTTTGTGATCCAATCGAGCATCAACCCGCAGAACAGTGCAAGCCCCCAGGAGCCGATCGGGTCAATTCCAGCCGGCATCGGAACAGCGACAATCAATCCGGCCGTCGTAAGAGCTTCGTCTGCCGTTGGATTCGAAATCGATCTGAAGGGGAGTCCTTCCGGGACAATCACAGGCCTGCGATTTTCAAAACACTCCGTCTTCAATTGGTCTACCGCCAGCATCGCGATCGTCGGCAATTCCGGAGGCGTAGGCATACTGAAGAACGACAGTTTAACATTCTCCGTGACCGCCATTTCGGTCGGGGCGGGAGACAGTCTGCGGATCCGCATCGACAGCCTCTCTGCGCCTGACACCACGATGAAAGTGACAATCCTTCTTGAAACTGCCGCGGGGAGCGACTCGACCGCCCTCGTCACACCGCTTCCGTCTTTCGTGCTGTACGGGACGCCACGTGCGATCATAAGCGTCAAGTCGAACAACAACCTGGGTGTTCCTGAGATGCTGCAACAGCCTGTGACGGTGCGCGGCATTGTGACGGTGGCGCAGCACTTTGGCGGTCCGGCATATTTACAGGATGTTTCGGGAGGGGTGGCGGTCTTCGACAGGGCATTTGAGAATGCCGTAAGTATCGGTGACGAAGTGACCGTGACTGCGACAGTCACGCAATTCAACGGCCTGACAGAGCTGGCAAATGTGACTCTTCTGAGTGTCGACAGCCGCGGCAATGAAGTGGTCCCGACGGTGCTCACGATCTCGCACCTCGTGAGTGACGCTTCGGCGGGAGTAGAGTTCTTCGAGGGCATGCTTGTGCAGCTTAACCGCGTGACTGTGACGGATGCGAACAGTCAGCCCATCGGATTCTGGACCGTGACCGGTTCGGGCTCAAATTACTGGTTACACGATGGTGAAGACAGCATACAGGTGCGCATCGATGCCGACGTCTCGGGCATCGCCAATGCCACAGCACCGACGGGTGCGTTCGACCTGGTGGGAGTCGTCGGGCAATTCGTGACGATGTCGCCCTATTTCGGCGGTTACCAGCTCATGCCGCGATTCAGAGAAGACATCCTTTCAAAGGGTCCGATTATTACGGTCCTTCCGCGTGAGTCGAACATCACATCCTCTTCGATGGAGATTCGATGGGAGACGGCAAAGCCGGGAACGAGCTTTGTCCGATTCGGCCGCCAGCGTTCGTATGAGATCGGCACCGTTGCCTCCCAGACTTCGACCACGGTTCACCGGATTGCCCTGTCCGGTCTGGCCCCGTCGACCGTGTACCACGTTCAGGCGTTTTCCGTAAGCGGCAGTGACACGAGTTTTGCGAACGACCGTGTCGTCAGTACGGCATCATCCGGATCCACCGGCCAGATCAACGTTTACTTCAATAAATCGGTAGACCCTGCGCTGGCGCGGAGTGAAATTGCGCGCGGGAATTCGGACTTTGTCGCCCTGCTGCTGCGCCGCATCGACGCTGCTCAGAAGTCAATCGATTGCGCTCTCTATAGTCTAAGCGGGAGCGCCGGACGGACGATCGCGGACGCGCTCGTTCGTGCGTTGAACCGCGGGGTGAAAGTAAGGCTGATCGTGGAGCAGGACAATCTCAGTGCAGGCACAGGAACTACAGTGTCACAAGTCATCGGACCTGCCGGGATACCATGGATCGCCGATGGTTTCGACGCGGTCAACGGCGGCGCGGGATTGATGCACAACAAATTCCTCGTTTTTGACGCGAGGGGAGATGCTGCCGACCAAATCTGGGTTTGGACCGGATCCTGGAATCTCACCGATCCGGGAACGAATGACGATATGCAGAACGTGATCGAAATTCAGGACCAGGCGCTCGCCGCAACTTACACGATGGAGTTCGAGGAGATGTGGGGGAGCGAGACAACGACGCCGAATGCCGCGAACTCCCGGTTTGGTGCGCGCAAACTCGACAATACGCCGCACCTGTTCACCATACAGGGAGTGCCGGTGGAACTGTACTTCAGTCCTTCCGACAAAACGACGAGTTACATCAACAGCAGATTGAGCAACGCAACGGGGTCGATCAACTTCGCGCTTCTCACGTTTACCCGATCCGATCTTGCGTCGACGCTGAAGGCCAGGAAAAACGCCGGATTGAAGGTCCGGGGTCTGCTCGACAATGGAACAGACAGCGGATCTCAATACTCATTTTTTGTGGCGAACGAAATCGATGTTCGGTTGAAGAAGACCCCGGGCGGATTGCTCCATCACAAGTATGCGATCATCGATGCAGAACAGAATGGAGCGAGCCAGTACGTGATCACCGGTTCACACAACTGGTCCAACTCCGCCGAGACGTCCAACAACGAGAACACGCTGATCGTCGAGAACGGATCGATCGCAAACCAGTATCTCCAGGAATTCGCCGCCCGCTACAAGGAAGCCGGGGGTACTGACGTGCCGGTCGTCTATGTGACGCGGGATGATGCATTGCAGCCGGCAACATTCGGTCTGGCGCAAAACTATCCAAACCCCTTCAACGGAACAACGAATTTCGAAATTCAGATACCGTCTTCGGATTTTGTGACGCTCGCATTATTCGATCTTCTCGGGAGAAAGGTCGCGACACTCCTGAACGAGGCCAGAACACCTGGTATCTACCGGGTCCGGTGGGACGCCGGGAATGTCCCCAGCGGAGTCTATTACGGGGTCCTGACAGCAGGATCGATGAGAGCTGTCCGGGCGATCGTCTTGACGAAGTAGTTCTTATCAAAGTGAGACAGTCTTTCGCTTGACGAGAGCGTCCTCTTCCCAAAAGCAATTCCTTCGGGCTGATCCATTTCTTGCTTTTCGATTCTCGAATCGGTATTTTTTCAGCGAACGTTAAAGGGGTCATCATGAGAAAAATACTCATCGTGGACGACGAGGATTCTTTCCGCAAGTCGCTCGCGAGCCAGCTGAAACTCAAGGGGTGGGCGGTTCTCGAGGCGGCGGATGGGTTGGAAGGAGTGGATCAGGCCGGGAGTCATAAACCCGACATCATCCTCAGCGATGTTCAGATGGACAACATGAACGGATTCATGATGGTGGAGGAGCTTCGGCAATACCCTGCTACGGCGTCCATCCCGGTGATCTTGATGACCAGTGCGGCTGCTGCGGCCGGTGCGTGGAATTCCAACATCGCCGTGGAGTACCTGGAAAAGCCCTTCACCATCGCAAAGCTTCTGGAAATCATCAATCTTGTACTGAAAAAATAGAAAGAGCCGCGGGTTTCTCCGCGGCTCTCTTAATGAGCGCTTCACGGACGGGCCTGACGGCCCGTTTTATTTTACCGCACCAGCATCGCTTTTCTGACGATTTGTTTGTTGTCTGCCTGTAGTCGTATCAAATACATTCCGCTCGCCATCTCAACGCCACTGCGGTCTTTCCCATTCCACGATATCGTGTGCACCGCTGCCGGTAGCGCCGCGTCAATCAGTACTTCCACTTCCTGGCCGAGCATAGTGTAGACGGCAACGCGCACATCGGTTCTTTCGGGAAGGCTGAACCGGATTGCCGTTGAAGGGTTGAAAGGATTCGGATAATTCTGCTCGAGTTTAAGTTCTCTCGGAATCAGCGCCATCGGTGTTTCTCCGGGATCGACAGCTGTCGCCGCAGAGCGCGTCGCTGTAATGGTGTAGCTTCCAGCCGTTCCTTGCGATCGATAGACGCGGAAATAATACGTTGCCCCGAAGGTCGGCTTGATCCCCACCCGCGAGTACGTCCCGGACCTGCTGTCACCGGCAATAATTGACGAACTATCTGACGCGTACGCGTTCATATCCAACTCAAGCGTAGAGTCCGACCATACGTGGACGTAGATTGAGTCTGCTGAAGGAGCGACAAGTTTCCAGTAATCCTGAGTATCTGTCGTCCCGTTTGAGTAGTAGCCGATGTGACCATCATTTGAGAGATTATAGGTCAGCGTCGTCGCCTGTGCGAACCGGTCATTTCCCTCGGCGTCGCCGGTTCGGGGAGGGCCGGAAGTGGTGATTTCTAGTTTGTAGCTGCCGGCGTTCCCGGTCGATCGATAGACACGAGCGTAGTACGTGCCCGGTCTTAGATGAGCGATGCATTCGGAGAATGGACCGTTGCGGCTGTCCGAGATGAGGTTGGTTGTGCCGTTGATGTCATACAGCACAGCATCGAGCTCGAGCTTCTTGCCCGACCGATCGAGCGAATCGCCCGTAACTTGCAGGGTGAGCTTCGCATCAGCAGTTGTCGTGAACTTCCAATAGTCTTGAGTGTCGGTGGTTCCGTTGCTGGAGAATCCCAGATGGCCCACAACGCTGCCGTTGATGGTCGCCGTCGTTGCGTTTTGCGCGTCATCGTTTCCCTCCGGGTCGGCAGCCAGAGGCGGAGCAAAGAAATCGGATTTGATCTGATACGTGCCGGCGCGACCCTGCGATCGATACACCCACACGAAATAGGTCCCGGGACGTAGAAAATAGTCGACTTGAGAAAACGTGCCGGTGCGATTGTCGCTCGTCAGGGTTCTTATGCCATTGATGTCGAGCAGCACGACGTCGAGTTCCAGACGTGCATCTCCTCTTGCATCGAGCGAGTCCGAAACGAGCTGGACGCGGAGCCAGCCATCTTCCGTCGTGGTGATCTTCCAGTGGTCATCCGCGTCGCCCTTCCCAGTGCCGTAATATCCCAGGTGCCCGGTGGATGTCGCTGTGGGGCCCAACGCAACCGCGGTGGCAGGGGTTTCATTCGGCTCACCGTCTGTGGCCCGGGCCGGGGGGGAGAAGGTCGGGAAGATCGTGTAGGAGCCCGTGGTGCCGGTCGATCGGTAGACCCGCAGGAAGTATGTCCCCGGTTTCACGAAGTAGAAGACCTCGGATGCGGTGCCAGTCTTTTCGTCCTTGGTGAGTGAACTGACGCCGTCAGTATCGTACAGCATCACATCGACATCGATCGAAGAGCTGGACGAAATCAGGAAGCGAAGGTATCCGTCAGTCGTCGTGGTGACCTTAAAGTAGTGGTTCGTTGATTGATCGTTGATTGTCGCGTTCTTCATTTGCGTGGTCGCGATTGCCTCGGCTGTCCCGATGCTCGTTCCCTGGGCAAAGGCGGGAAGTGATGAAAGAAGAAAGAGACTGAGAACCAAAAGAGTTCGTTTCATAGGCTACTCCCGTGGCTTCGAGAAGCGATGGTTGGCGCGATACCTGGGAAATCTGAATTGCATCTGAAACGGTGCTGAAGATGGAACAATGATAATGAATGTTAGCCGTTATTATCAAGTCGAAATGCGTGCTGGAGCACTCAGGGGGAGTATCTCTCCGTCGCGATTGTTCTTCTACGCATCGATCAAGCCTTGAAAAAAGAAAGAGTCACGGTTTTCGCCGCGACTCTT
>DOWV01000370.1:923-8056 GCA_003519375.1 Bacteroidota bacterium | reverse complement strand
ATCCAGTTGATCATGTAGCCGCCATAGGACGCACCGGCCGCTGCCACCCTGCTCCCATCGATGTAAGGGAACGTCTTGAGCACGTAATCCACACCCGCCATCAGATCGGTATACGGTTTACCTCCCCAATCTTTGCTTATTTCATCCGTGAACCGCTGTCCATATCCTGTGCTCCCGCGGGGATTGAGCAGCACGACAACATACCCCCTTGAGGCAAACAGCTGAGCGTTCCACCGATAGTGGAACTGATCGCCCCATTGGCCCTGAGGACCTCCGTGAACAAGAAGGATCATCGGGTACTGCTTCGAGCCATCGAATGCAGGAGGCTTCACAAGGAATCCGTGAATCCGAGTCCCACCAGCTCCTTTGAACCAGAATTCCTCTTTTGCATTCATGGCAATTCCGCCCAGACGCTCGTCATTGACAGAAGTGAGTTTCAATTCGCTTTTTGCACCCGCATCGATTCGGTATAGCTCGACCGGATGGTTGATCATTTCGCGGGCAGCGACGACACTTTTACCGTCGGGCAGGACGCGAATCGAATGCGTATATCCCGTCACGACGATGGGTTCGACGTGTTGAGTCTCGATCGTCATTTTGAAAAGTGATTCATTCCCTTTGTCATCGGCGTTGAAAAACACAAACTTCGAATCGGGCGACCAGGCGACTTCGTTCAGGCTATGGTCAAATTTCTCTGTAAGGTTCGTGCATTTCCCCGTCGCTCGTTCGAAGAGGATGAGCTGCTTTTGATCGGCTTCGAATCCGGCCCGTCTCATCTGCAGATAAGCGAGGTATTTTCCATCAGGCGAATACAGAGGCTGCGAGTCGTTGCCCTGGTTCTCTGTAACACGTTTGGGTACACCACCCGTGACGCTCACGACGAAGATGTCGTTATTCGTGCTCGTCGCTACGACGGGATCGGTGTTTCGCTCGAAGGCAATCTCTTTGCTGTCGGGCGACCATGCGAATGACCAGTTACCTCCCAGGTCGACGGGCGGAGTATCGTAGTCCCCCGGAGTCAGATCGAACGGCTTCCCGCCGCCGACGGGCAGAACGAAGAGGTGATTCCTTTTTCCGTCTTTCCACGCATTCCAAATCCTATAGGGAAGTTTATCGAAGATCTTCGCTTTGACTTTGCTCTTTTCGACCTCCTCGGCCCGCTTCGAGTTGCTTTCATCGTCCGTGCAGTCCGGATACACTTCCGAGGAGAAAGCAAACCACCTTCCGTCCGGCGACACCTGCAGGTCGGATGCCCCGGTGGAGATCGATGAAATCTTCCTTGCTTCGCCGCCGGCGACATTTACCGCCCAGATCTGGGCCTCGCCATCGCGAGTTGAGATAAACGCGAGAGTCTTTCCGTCGGGCAGCCATCGCGGATTGAAATTCGCCCCCTTGGCGGTGGTGAGCTGTTGCACCGTACCGCCGCTCGTGGGAACCGTATAGATATTGCTGTTGGTTTTGTTCTCCGCCTTGTTGTGGTACGTGACGACAAACGCGATCGTGGACCCGTCGGGTGAAACCTGAGGATCGCCCACCCTGCCCAGCCGGATAAACTCGTCAAACGTCAGCGGGCGTTGTGCCTGGCCGAACGCTGCGGTAACGACGAACAGGATGAAGAGAAATCTGTGAAGGTATCTCATATATTTCCTCCGGGGCAGAATGAGAGGTGTGAATGAAACGGTCAGAGAAGAGCGGCGTGTTCTAAGGTTGTTCCGGTGATGGCCGCGGTTTGTAGATGATCCCCCGACTGAGCTGGGCGTTGATCTTCACCTCCAGGGGGGATGAAAGTCGAATGTGACGCGTATAGGTTCGCTCCTCCTCGGCAGGTTGCGATGCGATCCATTTCCAGTCAACGAATCCGTCGCGCTCGTCCGATGAGATTGTGAAATAGCCGACCTGAAACGAGTTGATGTTCTGGAAGAAATGCGTCCCCTGAGAGGGTGTCACGTCGAAGTCCTTGAATCCTGCCTCGACGATCACGCGGACACCGGCGATCTGATCCCACTTCACGGGAATTCCCAGCCATGGATCAAGCGAGCCCCACCGGCCCACGCCGATCAGCACATACGGTCTGCGTTCAGCCACGAGCTTTCGATTCAATTCGCTCACTTCAACAGCCACCTGTTGGCTTTTGCTCCGCTCGAAACCGGCCTGGTCAACTACGATAATATCATAGAGGTCTTTCATCGCACCGTGCCCGAGGGCCTTGTCGCTCTGACAAACAAGCTCCTCAGCCTCAACGCTTCCCAGTTCGAGCTCGTCCTCTTCACGGCTCAGAACCAGGGGCCGAATCTGAAGTAAGCCGAAATGCGCCGGTTCTCCGGGCTGTACCGAAAGATTAACGGCAAATTCCATTTCAACAGGTGTGCCCATTCCCCAGCTGCCCATATCGAGAAGGAGCTGAAAAATCTCGGGGAGCGGGAAAATCCTATGCCGCAGTATCGGAGCAAAAGTCACGATTCTCCGCCCCCGTCGAAGAAGGCCGTCATGAACGGTATCATCATCGGGCGAATAGGTCGAGCCGACATAATGCAGTGTCCCGTCCTCTTCCGATTCCGCGAGTGTGTGAGTATTCAGCAGTGCATCATGCGTTTCATGCAGACCGAGCGGCGGACTATTCATATCAAGAGCAATGAACTCAGACTGACTGCTTCGAAGGGTCGCTTCCGCCGAGGCAAACTGCATGATGTGCTTCGGGTACTTTGGGCAAAACCGGACCGTGCTCCCTCCCTCGACAACGTACTTCCCCAATCCCAGCCCGATGGATACAATTCCGTCTGAGGCCTTTTGCGGTGCGATGGGATAGAAATTGTGCGAACGCGCCACTCCGGCGAATTCAGGATAAAACCTTTCGCCATGACGGGCACCGACCAACTTCTGGATGATCACCGCCATCTTCTCTTCCTCGAGGGAGTACGAGGTGACTTTGATATATTCCTTCGCCGACTGATAGAACGTCGATGCATAGACGCGCTTGATCGTGTTGACGAGCTGTTCGAGCCGCACCAGCGAATCGGCATGGTTGTTGGGAATCATGTAGGTCTGATACACTCCGGCGAAGGGATGGTATTGCGAATCTTCGAGGAGCGTTGAGGACCTGACTGCAAGGGGTTCTTTGATAAGATCGATGAACTCCGCAAGTTGCCGGAGAATCTCTTCCGGGAAGCGCTTCGACTCGAGAAATCGTTCCGTGGTCTCTTCGTCGTTCGTCGAGTGAAGGGCGAATTCGCGCAGAGCGTTCTCTTCCAGAAACTGATCGAACACATCCGTCCCCACGACGACCGCCGGCGGGACCGAAATCTCCACATCATCAAACCGGTGTATGATATCGAGATTGTGGATGAGCGTGTTGACAAATCCGAGGCCCCTAGCTTTGCCGCCGAGGGAGCCGCCGCCGATCCGGGCGAAACTGCTGGTTGGGTCGAACGACGTCCTGTCGAATTCGGTGATCTGGCCGATCTGCCGCGTCCTCCGGTACGCCTGGAGCGACTCGATAAGGTATGCCCGTAACCCTTCCACGGAAGGATAGTCGGACACCTTGCGGGGGCGAAGCTTGTGAGCCAGCCAAAACTCCGTCCGCGCCTTGAGCCAGTTGGAAAAGTGGTTTCTCTCCGCGTGGTACTCGATACTCTCGGCGGGGACGAGCTGGAGCTGCTCTTCCAGCGAACGCAGATCTGATGCCCTCCCCACTTCCGAGCCATCCATCGTCCGGAACACGAAATCACCAAAACTGAAATACCTCGCCATGAACTGCCGCAGCTCGTTGAGAAACCGGGGGGAGTCTTTGAGCAGGAATGAACTCCCGAGAGCGTGTGCCCTCGCCTCGTTTTCGGGATCCGTTGATTGCAGCAGGACCGGGATATCGATGTGACGTGCTTTCACCTCAATGGCGAATTCCAGGCCCGCCGTCGGGTCGTGAACGCCGTTGCGCGGGAAATCGATGTCGGAAATCACTCCCAGAATGGTATCCTCATACTTCTCAAAATACTTCCACGCTTCCTCGTAGGTCGTGCAGAGCAAAATCTTCGGCCGCGCACGCATGCGCAGGTAGCGGTCGGATATATTGATGCCTTCGGTGATCAGGCGCTGGGATTGCCGGTGGATTTCCGTGTAAACGATAGGAAGGAACGAAGAGTAGTACCGGACGTCGTCCTCGACAACGATAATGGACTGGACGCCGCTTGCGCGGGTATCGTGATCCACGTTCACACGATCTTCGACATACTTAATGGCGGCGATCAGGATTCTGAAATCGCCCTGCCAGAGGAAGATCCTGTCGAAGAGTGTCGTTTCATGCCGGAGGGAAAGCTCTGATTGCTCGCGGTTGTCGTACGCCAGCAAAATCAGGGGGATATTCTCGCCGGCTTCGCGCAGCTTTTTGGCGAACCTGGTCGCTGACATATCTTCGATATGCAGCGTCGTAATAATCACATCGAAACCATGGCCTGAAGAGAGAAGCTCCATCGCCTCTTCACCGCTTGAGACATGGGTAATCGAAGGAGTATGACTCAGGCTGAGGCCCTCGTACTCTTTGCGCAGCATCTCGTAGAGCCTGCCATCCTCTTCGAGGATGAAGGAATCGTACAAGCTCGAGACCAGGAGAATGTCGCTGACATGGAAAAGCATCAGGTTCTGGAATCCCTGGAACCGTGTTGCGTACCCTCGTATCCCCCAACGCCCGTCGGGATCCCTGAATGTGCCCCTGAAGTCACTCGGCATAGATTCGCATCATTGGATTGTGATAAAAAAAAACGGAGTGGCGCGCAGGCCACTCCGATCTGTTCTGGTCCTGCTTTGCTTAGACGAGACCCTGGTCCAACATCGCGTTGGCAACCTTGAGGAAGCCCGCGATATTCGCTCCGACCACGTAATTGCCTGGAACGCCGAACCGCTGCGCCGTGTCAACGCAGGTGTGATGAATGTTCGTCATGATCTGGTGAAGGCGTTGATCGACCTCCTCCTTCGACCACGGGAGACGCATGCTGTTTTGCGTCATCTCGAGTCCGGACGTTGCGACACCGCCGGCGTTGGAGGCTTTTCCCGGGGAGTAGAGAATGCCCGCTTCCTGGAAGATCTTCACGCCCTCAAGCGTCGTCGGCATGTTGGCGCCCTCGCAGACGCATTGGCAGCCGTTGCTCAGGAGCGACTTCGCATCGTTTGTATCGAGCTCGTTCTGTGTCGCGCAAGGAAGAGCAACATCGACCTTCACACCCCACGGCCGCATGCCGGGGTGGAATTCGACCTTGAACTTATCCGCGTAGTCCTTGATCCTGTCGTTCGCGCTGGCTCGCAGCTCGAGCATGTAATCGATTTTCTCTCCCTTCACACCATCCTTGTCGTAGATGAATCCATCGGGGCCGGAAAGCGTCACGACTTTTCCTCCGAGCTGGGTCACCTTTCGCACAGCACCCCAGGCAACGTTGCCGAATCCGGACACACCCACAGTTTTTCCGGCGATCGATTGACCCTTGGACTTGAGCATTTCTTCCGTGAAGTACACAACGCCGTAACCCGTGGCTTCGGGGCGAACCAGTGAACCACCCCAGTTGATTCCTTTTCCGGTCAGAACGCCGGTGAACTCCCTCGTCAGACGCTTGTACTGACCAAACAGGTATCCGATCTCCCTCCCGCCGACACCGATATCGCCCGCAGGGACATCTGTGTCAGGGCCGATATGACGGAACAACTCGGTCATGAAACTCTGGCAGAACCGCATCACTTCATGGTCGCTCTTTCCCTTCGGATCGAAGTCCGATCCGCCTTTTCCTCCTCCCATCGGAAGGGAAGTCAGGCTGTTCTTGAAAATCTGTTCGAATCCGAGGAACTTCAGGATTCCCAGGTTCACAGACGGGTGGAATCGAAGACCGCCCTTGTATGGTCCGATGGCACTGTTGAATTGGATTCTGAAGCCGCGATTCACGTGGATCTCACCCTGGTCATCGAGCCACGGGACGCGGAACATGATCACGCGCTCCGGCTCAACCATGCGTTCGAGAATTCTTGCAGATCGGTATTCAGGATGCTTCTGGAGTACGATTTCGAGTGATTCGAGAATTTCTTGAACGGCTTGATGGAATTCCGGCTCGGCAGGATTTTTGGCCTTGACCTGAGCCAGGACTTGTTGCGTATAATCTGACATGTCTCCCTCGTGCTTTCTTCGGTGAATGGCTCGATGCCTGAGTCCGGATTGTTACTTTACTCCACTCCGAGGGACCACGGTGCGGCCCCTGATATGAGGAATCAAAACTCAGGCGTTTTATGCCCCAGAATATAAATGGATTTCCCTGAGCGAGCAATAATAAAGGGCTGACAAAGGAGCCCAACGAAGCCTGAAAAACATACACAAAAACGGATATTTCTGCAGAGTATCCCTCTGAGGGTTTTCACAATCGTGCAAACGCGCGCAGCTCTCCATTCCGGACTTCGCGGTAATTTCCTGAAGCTGAAAATTCGACGAGAACAGGTTGGAAGAGTTTGGTGAGGACGGTATTGCCGAAGCCCCGCCTATTTCAAGAGGACGAGTTTTCTTGTAGCCGTGAATCGTTTTCCTGAGGCCTCAGATTCAATGACCAATTGCAGGAAGTAAATCCCGCTCGGCTCACGCGAGCTTGCCCATCGGACAGTATGATAGCCTGTATGTTGTGATTCTTTCAGAATCTCAGCAATCTCAACACCGAGTATGTTGCGCACTGCAATACGCACCATACCTGGTTCTGATAGTCCATACTTCACCGTCACGGCATTGTTAAAGGGATTTGGATAGGCACCGACCAGCAGAGGCTGATCCGGAACATCTGTTCGGATCATCCCCGCAGAACTTGGCACGGGGGCGACCACAGAGAAGGCGTCACCCAGCATCGCGGTTCCACCACCCGGTCCGGGATTCGACACGATGACATTCCGCGGGCCGACACGAGCGTCCGGGTGAATCGCGATTGTCCCTTGGATCTCTCCGGGATTCTTGACTGACAGACTGTCGACATTAATCCCTTCGCCGAGGTCGATCGCGGTTACCCCAGGCAAGAATCCGCGACCCGTAATAGTGACACTCAGTCTTTTCCCCATTCCACCCTGAAGTGGAGAGATTCCATCTACTTGAGGAGGGGGATTATGCACGGAGAAGGCGCTTCGCT
>DOWV01000370.1:0-859 GCA_003519375.1 Bacteroidota bacterium | reverse complement strand
TGAGTGGAGAGATTCCATCCACTTGCGGAGGGGGATTATGCACGGAAAAGGCGCTTCGCTTGAACACCTCCCCGCCTCCCGGGCTGGAATTCGACACTTGTACGTCGCGCCCCCCGAGTTCTGCACTCGTTGGAACAAACAGCGTAACTTCAATCGCCGAGGGGCTTGCCACCCTGGTTGACTCAATGACAAATCCACTCCCCAAGGCAACATTTGTAATCCCTGGTGAGAATCCTGATCCACGTATCTCCAATTTCACTTTTTCGCCCCGCCAAACAACATCCGGTTCAACTCGCTCGATTGCTGGGAGAGCATTCTCCACATTGAAAACATGCATCAACCGCGCCACGCCGCCACCCGGCGGCGCGTTTGTAACCACGATCGTTCTCGCCCCCACGACTGCGGAGGGGCTAACTGAAATACGCGCACGTATAAGCGACGGTGATAACACCGTGACGGAGTCAGTTGACACACCCGGATTGAGGCTCACGGTGGTGACTCCATGGACAAAGTTTAATCCGCGCAGAATGATCTCCAAAGTGCCCCCTTTTGCGCCACAGGCCGGTTCAACCCATGTAACCGAAGGAACAGGATTGACAATGGCGAAGGATCCGATGAGCACTGACTCACCACCTCCAGGCAGAGAATTCGTGACCCTGGAATCCCTTTGACCTGTGGCCGCATCGGGTGAGACAGAGATCGATACAATCAACCGTTCCCCCGCAGAATCGACAGCGCAAGAATTCATATTGATCCCCGGGCCGAGAGCGAGAGATGTGACGTCAGGGAAGAAGCCGGCACCCGTCAATGTGACGGTGAGCGCTTGGCCGAGGGCCCAGACCGTTGGGTCTATACGAGC
>DOWV01000182.1:1118-2602 GCA_003519375.1 Bacteroidota bacterium | reverse complement strand
CAAGAACCGCCTGCCGGAACTTCTTCTGATGAGAGTCGACAAGGTTTCGATGGCCACGTCCGTCGAGGCCCGCGTGCCGTTTCTTGACCACCGGCTTGTCGAATACTCCATGACGATCCCGCAGGAGTTCAAGATCAAGAAGGGTGAACCGAAGTATATCCTGAAGAAGGCGGTCGAGGGGATTGTTCCCAACAACATCATCTACAGGAAAAAGCAGGGATTCGCGGCCCCCGTCAGCGAGTGGCTCCGGAATGAATGGTCGACGTTCGCTGAATCGACGATCCTCGATTCGACCCTGGTGTGGAACGGCACATTTCGGAGGGAGTACATCAAGTCGATGATCGACCGGCATCGACGGCGAAAGATCGACGCGGGACAAAACATCTGGAACCTCCTGAACCTCGTGTTGTGGCATAATTATTGGATCGAAGGAAAAGACATCTCGTAAGAGCCTCGTAATAGCACACTGATTACACAGATGTTACTGATGTACACAGATGGAAGATTTTTTTGAAAATAGTATTGCTCACCAAAAGAATATCTGTGTCAATCTGTAGCATCAGTGTCATCTGTGTGCTAATCCAAGAACTATCATTCATTTTTCTGTGAAAGTCTGTAGCATCTGTGTCCTCGGTGTTCTATTCGTTAGCCATACACATTATGAACGAAACCAACGATGAATCACTAAAAGCCCAGGTACGCGAGTACTGGAACGCCCACCCATGCGGCACGCAGTTTACCGAGCTTGAATGGGGATCGAAGAAATTTTTCGATGAAGTCGAGCGATTCCGCTACGGCACGCAGCCCTTCATGCGGCCGCTGATGGAATTCGACAACTTCCGCGGTAAACGCTTGCTTGAAATCGGCTGCGGGCTCGGCACCGACCTGCTTCAATTCGCGCGATCGGGCGCGCTGGTTACGGGAGTTGATCTTACCCCCGCAAGCATAGAGCTTGTGCGAAGGCGTTTCGCTATGGAAAACCTCCCGGTTGATGCCCGGGTGGCAGATGCCGAGAACCTTCCCTTTGCTGATGCGTCATTCGATGCCGTGTATTCCTTTGGCGTCCTTCATCATACGCCGAACACACAGAAGGCGATCGACGAGGTCTACCGGGTTCTGAAGCCCGGCGGGCGGATCGTCATCATGCTCTATCATAAGAATTCGATCCATGTCTACCTCGGCGCACCGCTTTTTCGACTCTCTCATCGACTGCGTCCCGGAGCCCGGACGCTCATCGAAGATTGGGTGCGGGTGTACGACGGCGCAGAGAATCCCCTCGGAAAGGCTTACTCGAGAATGGAGATACGCGGGATGTTTTCGAAATTCTCGAATCTGCGGACGATCGCCTGCGATCCAATTCGCCGGAAGTATCCCGCCGCAGTCAACTGGCTGAATCAGAAACTTCTGAGCCGGCGATGGGGATTTTGGCTGGTAATCAAAGCAGGAAAGCACTAGCCGGTAAGACGTGAGAAGGTAGACGTGAG
>DOWV01000182.1:0-1052 GCA_003519375.1 Bacteroidota bacterium | reverse complement strand
AGACGTTCGACGTGAAACGTAAGACGAAAAAACATTCGATGATGTGCAAATGAAGCTTCTGCAGATCGTAGGAGCGCGGCCGCAGTTTGTTAAGTATTCTCCTGTGTCCCGCGCATTGAAAGCGTTGAATGCAACGTTGAGCGAGCCGGTACAAAACGTCCTCGTTCACAGCGGGCAGCACTACGATTACAACATGTCGAAAGTGTTTTTTGATGAGCTTCAGATCGAGGAACCGGCACATCATCTCAGTGTCGGATCCGGATCCCATGGAGCGCAGACTGCCGCCGTGCTCCAAAAAGCGGAAGAGGTGATCAAGTTCGAGAAGCCGGACGCCGTCATCGTCTACGGCGACACGAACACAACGCTCGCCGGCGCGCTGGCCGCCGCGAAGATCCCCGTGCCTCTCGTTCACATCGAAGCCGGGCTGCGAAGCTTCAACCGGGCGATGCCCGAGGAAATCAACCGCATTGCCGCTGACCGGGCGTCGACGATACTTCTGTGCCCCAGCACAACCGCCACCAAACATCTCGCACACGAAGGGTTCGAGAACATTGTTCTTTCCGGAACCCTGGTGCCGCTCGGAAGCACCCTCGCAAGCCTGAACGCTTCGTTCTCCATCAACGTGCCAATAGTGCTCAACGTCGGCGATCTGATGTATGATGTGCTCCTCTATTCCATTGCCATTGCGGAAAAACGCTCTGATGTGCTCTCGCGCCTCAATCTGCAATCCAACGAGTACACTCTCCTGACGCTTCATCGCGCAGAGAACACCGACGCGCCCGATCGCCTTGCCTCAATGCTCGCGTTCGCACGTAAGGCTTCGTCCGGACGGCCGGTTCTTTTTCCGGTGCATCCACGGACCCGGAAGATGATCGAGTCCCAGGGCATCAAGCTCGATGGTCGTTTTCTCGTCGTCGAGCCGCTCGGCTACTACGATCTTCTTGTCGCCCTGAAGCACAGCGCAATGGCGTTGACCGACTCCGGAGGCCTGCAAAAGGAAGCCTTCTGGCTGGAGACCCCTTGTGTCACGCTGCGGGAGGAGACAGAGTGGA
>DOWV01000364.1:3543-3734 GCA_003519375.1 Bacteroidota bacterium | reverse complement strand
CACACCGACGTCTATGTAACGGCTATCTCCGTGTTCAAGAGTCTTCTGCCGAAAATCCCCAGGGTAGGACTCTTTGAGACGCACTTCCACGTGAAGATTCCTCCTGAAGCATACATGTACGCCATCCCTTATGAATACTACGAGAAGCACGGGATTCGTAAATACGGATTTCACGGCGCATCTCATCGATA
>DOWV01000364.1:0-3263 GCA_003519375.1 Bacteroidota bacterium | reverse complement strand
GGCGATCTTGATCCGTTTGGTCTTCTCTATCTGATGGAACAGGAGAATCTGTCGGTACAGCAGGCCGGCAAGATTTTGATGTCAAAGGGTGGGATCCTCGGGATCTCGGGAACCAGCGGTGATTTCCGGGATATCGAAGAGAGGATGGACAAAGGGGACAAGCGTTCCGAGCTTGCCTTCAAGACGTTTGTGTACAACGTGAAGCGATATATCGGCGAGTACCTGGCGGCGCTGAATGGTGCCGACTGCATCGTCTTCACAGCCGGCGCGGGGGAACACTCGGCGCGACTGCGAAAAGCAATCCTGGAGAACATGGAAAACCTTGGAATAGTGCTCGATGAGGGTAAGAACGATGCGAGCCCAACCGAAGGCGTCATCTCGCACGACGAGTCCAGGATCAAGCTAGCAGTCATACCTACGAATGAAGAGATTGTCGTTGCCTCTGAGGTGAAGCGGTATCTGGAACAGAAACGCTCGACTAAATGACTGTTTCCAAGCGGGCATCTTGATTCCTCGTCGGATGTGAGTTCCCAGAATGGGATGCGTTCAACGAAAAAAGGGTAGGCGGGTTATGTCCGTCTGCGTTAGAAGAAAGAAAAGAAGAGAATCCTTCTACAATAGAAGCTGTCAATGTCTTGACGTATGAACGCGGGATCTACGGGAATTCGGGAACGAAGAACGATATCACAGCCATTGAATGAGTCTTGTTGAAGGGAAATCGGTGAGTAGCACTGACATTTGAGGCTTCGGCTAGCTCTGCAGAGATAGATTGAGGCGTGCCGAGCTATTCTTGACGGCGTTGATTGTATGTAATTCATGGCTAGTGCCGATCAAGACCCAGCTTTCATTCGTATGAAAATACTGCACAATTCCAATGACCTGGGAATAAATTCGGTTGAAGAGAAGAGTAATTGGAGTTCAAAGCGACGGCTAATTTCTCTGAGAGTACCATGATGGGTGTTGAGGTCGCGCCTTCGATTGAAGAGTATTTTGTCGCAATCAATCAAGTGATTTCTAGGAAACAATCATGCTCGATCTTCCTGGTAGAATATGGAAAAGAAGTTCATAGGTTTCGACCTTGGCGCTGAAAGCGGGCGTTGTGTTGTCGCAGTGCTGCGAGATAAGAGGATTACCTTGCATGAGGTCTATCGTTTCAAGAGTCACAACGTAAAGCACGATGGAGGGTTTCACTGGGACATACTGGCGATCTACGAAGAAATGATCAAGGGCCTGGCGAGTGCACGAAAGTCTTTTGGCAAGTTTTTTGATGGCATCGGCGTAGATGCGTGGGGAGTTGACTATGTTATTGTAGATGAAGGGGGAAGAATTCTCGGGTATCCGTATCATTATCGCGATGAGCGCACTGATGGTATGATGGAGCAGGCATTCAGGATTGCACCCAAAGAAACGATCTACAGCAAAGTCGGGATTCAATTTCTTCAGTTCAACACTCTTTTTCAGCTATTGGCAGAGAAAGAAAGAAAGCCAAACCTCCTAGATTTACCAATCACCATCTTGCTGATTCCTGATTTCCTGAATTTCATGTTGACAGGGAACAGGAAGGCAGAATTCACTATTGCCTCTACAACCGGTCTTGCTGATCCTGTCACGAGAGATTGGTGCTGGGAATTGATCGATGAGTTCAGGTTGCCAAGATATATATTTCCAAACGTCGTGGAACCTGGCGTAAAACTGGGATCGATTCTACCTTCGATTGCGAAGGCGGCAGGGCTGGATCCAGCTACACCGGTTTTTGCCACTGCCGGTCACGATACCGCATCAGCAGTAGTTTCTGTGCCTGCATTAGAAGAGAAATGGGCGTTCCTGAGTTCGGGTACATGGTCTTTAATTGGTGTTGAAATGAACAGGCCGTTGCTTGCAGCTAAAGCGATGGAACATAACTTCACGAACGAGGGTGGAATCCAAGGAACGACGCGTTTTCTAAAAAACATTATTGGATTGTGGCCGGTTCAAGAATGTAGACGATTTTGGCACGAAAAGCTCGAAGAGTGCGATTATTCAGCGTTAACTCTTGCTGCCAAAGCAGACGGCTGTGCGAGATCGTGGATAGATCTAAGCGATTCGAGATTCTTCAAACCGGGTAATATGCCCGAGAAAGTCATTGCATATTTGAGAGAGACTGATCAAGCAATCAAACCCGGCCCCGGATTCATCATAAGGGTAGTTCTTGAAAGTCTCGCTTTCAGTTACAGGAAGGCGATAGAGCAAATCGAGACGATATCTGGCAATAAGATAGAAATGATACATGCTGTGGGTGGTGGCATTCAAAACGAACTGCTCACACAATTGACAGCTGACGCGACAGGTTGCGCTCTTCTCGCAGGGCCAGCCGAGGGTACGGTTGTAGGCAATATTGGTGTACAGGCAATGGCTTCCGGAGCCGTCTCCAACCTTCAAGCGTGGAGGGAACTCGTAGCCAATTCCTTCGAGTTGAAAAGATTCGATCCAATAAGTGCTGACTATTTCGATGAGAATGAAGGAAACTACGAACGTATTCTCGGCGGCGGTCTGTAATCAGGCGGGTCGAGTATAGAAGAGACTAGTGAAACGAAGTAGTGAATGAGCAATCGCGCAGAGTTGAGGGCAGTATCGTTGCTGGAGCGAAGATTTGTGACGTTTCCTCCAGACCTGAACATGAACCCTTGCCCTCAAAGACGCTCGAAACAATGCCAGGGAATCGTCTGCAGGATCCCTGAGGACTTACATAGTCTGCATTTTTCTTCGATTCAGCGGATATTCACATACAAGTGTATACACTTCCTCCGAACCGCAGTAGTTGCCGAACCCCGTTCGGGATTCGAACTTGTGGTCGGCGGTTCTTCGTTTCGTCAGAAGAGAGGCATGCACAAGCTCGCGATTGCCGAGAGTACCTGACAATGGACTTTGGCCTGCAATGAGGGACCATTTAAAGATGTAGGAGCCCGTTGGGTGCTTGAAAGGGAAGTGGCAGCTCAAACTTGGACACTATGAAGCCGATCTGAAAAAGATCGGCTTTGTCATTTTGGCGCACGCGGCTGAGAATACAGCGTGGAGTGTCTTTGGTGAATGCGCCAGTTCTCGAGGAATTTAGCAGCAAGCTGCTTGTTCTGGATAATCAAGATGTTTTCTGCATTTCGTTCCTCTGCCGCTTTGCTGAAATTGAAGGACCCCGTGATGATTGATTCGTTGTCGATGATCATCACCTTGTTGTGGGCTATGGCGTGAACATGGTCGATGAAAACTGAGATTCCAGCACCCGCGAG
>DOWV01000202.1 GCA_003519375.1 Bacteroidota bacterium | reverse complement strand
TTGCCGGATGCCATGGCCGGCCCAACTCCAGTCAGCGCTCTCATACACGCCGCCACGATGGTTACTGCCGGTGTCTACATGGTGGCTCGCTGTTCGATCCTCTTCGCACTGGCCCCGACAGCGTTGGAGGTTGTGGCAATCATAGGGGGTGTCACGGCGATCTTTGCCGCGAGCATCGGTCTCGTCCAAAACGACATCAAGAAAGTTCTGGCGTATTCGACTGTCAGCCAGCTTGGATATATGTTTCTCGGATTGGGAGTGGCTGCGTTCAGTGCGGGCATTTTTCACGTTCTGACACACGCATTCTTCAAGGCGCTTCTCTTCCTCGGTTCGGGCGCTGTGATACACGCCATGCACGACGAGCAGGACATCCAGAAAATGGGAGGGCTCAAGCACTATCTCCCGACGACGTACAAGACGTTTCTTATCGGCGCCATCGCAATTGCAGGGATTCCTCCATTTGCCGGCTTCTTCAGCAAAGATGAGATTCTCTGGAAGGCGTTCAGCAGCGAATACGGTTCTGTTGTCCTCTGGGCCCTCGGAGTTCTGGGAGCTGCACTCACGGCATTCTACATGTTCCGGCTGGTCAGCCTTGCTTTCGACGGGGAGAAGCGATACGGCCCGGATGTGCACCCACACGAGGCGCCGAAAACGATGACGGTCCCGCTAATCATCCTCGCATTCCTGTCGATCGTGGGAGGATTTCTCGGGGTCCCCGAGAGTTTATACGGAAGCAATGCGCTGGAGCATTGGCTTGAGCCGATTTTTGCCCCGGCTTATGATAAGCTGCACATCAATCCTCATCCCGTTGAGATCACGGAATATCTCTTGATGGCGCTTTCCGTTGCGGTCGCAGCGGGTGGCATATACGCTGCGCGCTCCGTGTACCTTCGCAGAACCGAGCTTGCAGACCAATGGAAGGCAAAGTACGCCTTCCTGTACCGTGTATTGTTCAACAAATACTATATCGACGAAGCCTATGATGCTGCGGTTGTCACTCCGACGGTAAAACTCTCAGAGGGATTTCTCTGGAAGGGCGTCGACGTGGCGGTGATCGATGGAATCGTCGACGGTTCAGCGAAGCTTGTGGCGCTTGCGGCGCGGGGGATACGTCTCATCCAGACGGGCGTCGCACAGCAGTACGCCGCCGTGTTTGTCGGAGGTATTCTCTTCATCTTCCTGTGGCTGATTCTACACTAGACTAGTTGCCGAGAGAGAGTCCATGGTTTTTGAACATATACTGTCGATCACAATCTTCTTTCCGCTCCTTGGCGTGTTGGCCCTCTTCCTGGTGAACAAGGAGAACGCACCCCTCATCAAGCTTATCGGGTTGCTCACGAGTGCGTTGACGTTTGTGATCTCCCTCATCCTCTATTTTCGTTTTGACGCGGCTGGTTCCGGCTTTCAGTTCAGGGAATATGCCGTCTGGGTGAAGAGCCTGAATATCGGCTACTACGTCGGCATCGACGGCATGTCGCTTCTCCTGATTGTTCTGACGACATTCCTGACTCCGATCGCGCTCCTGGGCACGTGGAACTCCATCGAGCACAAGCTCCGGGGCTACACGATCATGGTTCTCCTGCTGGAGGTCGGCATGGTCGGGGTCTTTGCCTCTCTCGATCTGTTCCTCTTCTACATGTTCTGGGAGGCGATGCTTATTCCGATGTATTTCATCATCGGGATCTGGGGCGGTCAGAATCGGATCTATGCGGCGATCAAGTTTTTCCTCTTCACGCTTTTCGGCAGTTTGCTGATGCTCGTCGCAATTCTTGCTCTCGGTTACTTTGCATCAACGTTGCCGGATGGATACTTCACGACGAATCTCGTCCAGCTCTATGCCGTCGGTCCCCGGATGGCCCTTACGCTGCAGAGCTGGCTGTTTCTTGCCTTCGCACTGAGCTTTGCCATCAAGGTTCCCTTGTTCCCGTTCCATACGTGGCTGCCCGACGCTCACGTTCAGGCGCCCACAGCCGGAAGCGTCCTTCTGGCAGGTGTGTTGCTGAAGATGGGAACATACGGACTCATCCGGTTCTGCCTGCCGCTGTTCCCGCATGCGGCTCTTAAGTTTGTACCTTTGCTGGGGATTCTCGCGGTGATCGGTATCATTTACGGTGCCCTCGTGGCGATGGTCCAGACTGACTTGAAAAAGCTCGTCGCCTACTCCTCGGTGTCGCACCTGGGCTTTGTTGTGCTTGGGATATTCGCGATGACAGAGGAGGGGATTCAGGGCGCGATCATTCAGATGGTGAATCACGGCCTGTCAACCGGAGCACTCTTCTTGATCGTCGGCATGATTTACGATCGTGCGCACACACGAACCATATCGGACTTCGGCGGCGTTGCGAAAGTCATGCCTGTGTACGCTACCTTCTTCCTTATTGTGTCGTTGTCGTCCATCGGGATACCGGGACTCAATGGCTTCGTCGGGGAATTCCTTATCCTTCTGGGCAGTTTCAAGTCGACTGTCCTGGCCTCGCCCGCTTACGCCGTCCTCGCTTCTTCAGGAGTGATTCTCGCAGCTGTCTATTTGCTGTGGGCGTATCAGCGAATGATGTTTGGAAAGGTGCGGGAAGATGGTTTGTACGGCGGCCACAAGTTGACAGATATCAACGGCAGGGAAATCGTCTCACTTGCTCTCCTTGTTGTGTTCATTGTATGGATTGGCGTGTATCCCGGAACCTTCCTCAGCAAATCAGCGCCCATGGCCAGGCAGCTCGTGCAGGGAATGGAGGGAATACGGCAGGGAGTAATGATCCGTACCACCGAAAACCGGGATGCGCAATCGTCATTGCCGCGCTGATCACATGAACTGGAGATTCGGAGGGCGATGAAGAAGTCGCAGAGACGGGTTATCGGAATCGCCGCCCTTGGCGGCGTAGCTGCGCTTGTGTTTTTCAATGTCTTCGAGCATGTGCTCGAAACGCAGGTGATCAATCCGGTACCGCTCTGGTCGGCGGCGCCCTTCGTCCTTTTGCTTGCATCAATCGCTGTCGTCCCGTTCATCGATCGCGAGTGGTGGGAGCGGAGATATCCGGCTGTGGCGGTTGGCTTGGGGCTTGTCGTTGTTGCGTACTATCTCGTGGTCCTTGAAAACGCCCCGCGCCTTGCGTTGACCCTTTACGACTACATCAGCTTCATCTCGTTGATCGGATCGCTGTTTGTCGTAGCAGGTGGCATCCATTTCAATCTTCGCGGCAAGGCGGCGCCGTGGGAAAATGTGGCCTTGCTTGGTTTTGGAGCTCTGATCTCCAATGTGCTCGGAACAACGGGCGCCTCGATGCTGTTGATCAGACCCTACTTGAGGAGCAACAAGTTCAGGGTCCGAGGGTACCACGTGGTGTTCTTCATTTTCGTCGTCAGCAATGTCGGCGGAGCACTGACTCCGATAGGCGATCCTCCGCTGTTTCTCGGATACCTGAAGGGGGTTCCGTTCTTTTGGGTTATCACGCGGGCCTGGCAGGCGTGGCTCCTGGTGCTTGCAGTTCTGCTTATGCTGTTCTACATCATAGACAGGTACAATTTTCAAAAAGTCTCGCGCAGGCTTCAGGCCGAGGCGATCGAACATGAAGTGGTCAGATTCAGCGGACTTCACAACTCATGGTTTCTTGTCATTATTGTTGCGGCGGTCTTTGTCGAGAAGCCGCTGATGCTGCGAGAGATCATCATGTGGAGCGCGGCACTTGCGTCGTATTATACGACGAAGGCGGAAGTGCACGGCAAAAATGAGTTCAATTTCCTGCCGTTGAAAGAAGTAGCTGTTTTGTTCCTTGGAATTTTCGCGACGATGATTCCGGCTCTCGATTGGCTGGAGCTCAATGCCCCCGCGCTGGGGATCGTGACGCCCGGTCAGTTCTTCTGGTGGACAGGTGCACTTTCCAGCGTTCTGGACAATGCGCCGACCTATCTCAGCTTTTTGAGCACGGCGATGGGGCTTCACGGAGGAACAATCGAGAACGCGGCTCATCTGCAGTTGATTCTTGGTCTTGCGCAGCCCTCTGTGACAGGGCTTGCCAATCCCCTGCAGCCGGGTGCGATGGCGTTTTCGGGCATGTCCTGGCAGTTCGTACAGGCGATTTCGCTCGGTGCCGTGTTTTTTGGGGCGATGACGTATATCGGTAACGGCCCGAATTTCATGGTGAAGTCGATCGCGGAGCAGGCACGAGCTGAATGCCCGTCGTTCTTTGGCTATGTCGTGAAGTACGCCGTCCCGATCCTGCTCCCTGTGTTTTATCTTGTTTGGCTCCTGAACTTTTCATCATGAGCATCCTTCAAAGTGAGTCGTAGCGTGTATGGCAACTGAATAGAACACCCCGCGTTGCGGGGCAAGCAGAATGCACTGATGTTACATATTCTCACAGAAGATGATATCTATTCAAATAAAATCCCTTTCTGTGTAGTTCAGTAGCATCTGTGTATTCAGAGTGCCGTTAAATGGAAAGTACCTACTGAAGACCATATGAGCATTACTTCTTCGGACCTGATCTATAGCTCCCCGCTGATTGCGATCGTTGTCTTCGCGCTCCTTACTCTCATCGTCGAAGCCCTGGGGAAGGACAAGCCAATTCTCTCGTACTGGATGAGCTTGGTCGGTGTTACGACTTCCTTGGTCCTTTCCTTCATCCATTTGGACAGCGGTGTGCCGGTCTTTGGTGAGATGTTGTTCCAGGGCGGATTTGCCGGCTACTGCAACATCATCTTCCTTACTTCCGCGTTGCTTACGATCCTTCTCGCAAAAGGCTATCTGGCACGGATGGAGGCTCATCGAGGCGAATTCTACATTCTCATCCTGTTTGCCACGTCCGGCATGATGCTGATGGCCGGCGCTCTCAACCTTATCACCGTGTTTCTTGGCATCGAGTTGATGTCTGTCTCCCTGTATATCCTGGCCGGTTTCATGAGGAAAAAAGAGCGGTCCAATGAATCCGCTTTGAAGTACTTCCTGCTCGGAGCATTTGCCACGGGATTCCTCCTCTACGGCATTGCCCTGATCTACGGGATTTCCGGGACGACAAACCTGCTTCTAATCCATGAGTCGTACGCCGTTCACATCAAGAATCCGATCTTCCTGATCGGCGGCGGCCTCATGCTCATCGCTTTGGCATTCAAGGCTTCCGCGGTGCCATTCCACATGTGGGCGCCGGACGTCTACGAGGGGGCTCCCACGCCGGTTGCCGGGTTCATGTCAACCGCAGCGAAAGCAGCGGCCTTCGCGACCTTCATTTTGATCTTTAACAGAATATTTTCGATCTCAGGGACAAGCCTGAGCCAGGTCATTGCGTTTATTGCTGCGGCATCCATGATTCTCGGAAATGTGACTGCCATCGCTCAGACGAGCATCAAACGAATGCTCGCCTACTCAAGCATCGCTCACGCGGGATACATGCTGAGCGGTGTCGCCGCCGCAAATAATGAAGGGGAGACCGGAGTTCTTTTCTATCTCCTCGCGTACACGTTCATGAATGTCGGCGCCTTCGGAATTGTTTCGTGGGTGGAGCGAAAGGATGACAAGAACCTTACGCTTGAAGACTATGCAGGTTTGGGAGCCCGGCAGCCCGTCGTTGCCGCACTGATGGCGATCTTCATGTTCTCGCTCGCGGGAATACCGCCGTTCGCAGGATTCTTCGGAAAATATTATGTTTTCCTGGCAGCCGTGAAAGCCGACATGACCTGGCTGGCAATCGTCGGTGTGCTCACGAGTCTGATCTCGGCATACTACTACCTCCGGCTTGTGGTGCTGATGTACTTCCGTGAAGGCGATGCAGATATCGACAAGCCGGTTCCCGTCACAGCTCTGGTTGCTGTCGCTGCAGCGGCCCTGCTGGTACTCGCTCTCGGTGTGTTCCCTTCCCTTGTCGTTGATATGACAAGGGGCTTCTTCAAGATCTGACGGCCCTCCGATGCGTACACTTGTCTCAGCAAGCGAAATGCGGTGGTGTGATGAGACCACCATCCGCGGGTACGGGATACCCGGCCTTCTGCTCATGGAGCAGGCAGGGAGGGGAGTTGCAGAAATCGCGGCACGTCACTACGGACCGTTGGATGGAAAAGACGTTCTCGTGTTCTGTGGTAAGGGGAACAACGGGGGAGACGGATTGGTCGTCGCGCGGCATCTCCTGAACATGGGTGCCTCCCTTCAGGTCGTTCTGCTTGCGCCTCCGGGGCAGCTGGAAGGTGACGCAAAGACGAACTTCGCAATCCTCTTCAAGCTTGCACGGGCACATCGCACTGCCCTCAAAATCCAACGATATTCCAGCCGCCTTCTTACCCGAAGGAAGAAACCGGATCTCATCATCGACGCCATCTTCGGGACGGGTTTTTCCGGCGATGTCCGGGCGCCGCTCGGTCAGGTCATGACGTGGATCAATGCTCAACGCGTTCCCGTGATTGCCGTAGACATCCCATCCGGTGTCAACGGCACAACGGGTGTCGCCGGGAAAAACGCAGTTCTGGCGACACGAACGGTGACATTCGGCTTGCTGAAAACCGGCCTTCTCTGCAACCAAGGACAGGATTATTGTGGAAAGATCGATGTCCTCGATATCGGAATCCCTCCGGTTGTACAGAAAGCGAAGAACCTTGGAACATTCCTGATTGAGTCCGGTGACGTGAAGAGTGTGCTGCCGCGGAGATCCTCGACGGCGCACAAGTACTCCGCGGGAAAAGTTCTGGTGCTCGCAGGCTCGAAAGGATTTACGGGAGCGGCGTATTTGTGTACTCTGGCGGCACTGCGTACCGGCGCGGGGGCTGTGCTGCTCGCGACACCGGAGTCGGTCTATCCGGTGCTTGCCAGGCGGCTCGCCGAAGCGATCGTCACGCCTTTTCCTGCCACTGCAGACGGAACTCTGGCACTAGCCTCTCTTCCCGCGCTGCAGGAAAAACTGAAGTGGGCCGATGTCCTGGTGATCGGGCCCGGGTTGTCGACGAATGTCGAGACGCAGGAAATGATCCGAACGATCTTGACGACGTTTCATGGAAACGCCGTTGTGGATGCGGATGCCCTCCGTGTGATTGCCGCTCTTGGCTTGGGCGAAACGGCGCGGCTCAAAGCAAAGTTCATCCTTACGCCGCATG
>DOWV01000012.1:15185-18733 GCA_003519375.1 Bacteroidota bacterium | reverse complement strand
CACGATCACGACCTGGGCGGAATACTTGTTATCATTCGAGCCAGAGAGAAAAAATACCGTCATTGAACAGTCGATGCGTTCCCCGCTCAAATCTTCGTCCGAAAACCGGTTGTTGTTCAAATACTTCTTGATATCTCCTTCGAACGATCGCAGGTAGTCGCGCTGACCTGACGTGATGTTGTCAACATTCACGGTGATCTCACAGTTGAGTTCCTGTGCCGGTGTCCGGATCACGGAGACAAGCAGCATCCCGGCCAGCAAAGCAGCATTTCTCGCACTCATGGCACCTCTTCTCAATGTTGTTCATTTGCAATATACCTATTTCCTCAACTTCCATCAAGGGAAGGCCATATGCGCACATCTGTTCTGCTCCTTCTCATCGCAGCGCCCTTGATCAGCACTGCGGGATTCGAAAAAAACGGCAGGGGAGCCCGACCACTGGCATTGGCAAACGCATTTGTTGCCGTGGCAGGCGATCCGTGGGTGACGTGGAATAACCCTGCCGGACTCGCGTCGGTCACGTCGTTTAAATCCTCGATGTGCTACGCACCGGAACCGTTCGGCATGAAAGAACTTCGCACGGTTTCGGCAGCGATTGCACTCCAGACTCCATTCATCAACCTGGGTGTTGTGGTCGATGATTTTGGATCACGATTGTATCGTGAGACAACCGCGGCGGTAGGTGTCGGCGGCGCCGTCAGTGCCGGAGCGGCTCTCGGGATCGCCGTCAATATCGGAGCAGTGTCGATTGAGCGGTACGGTGCTGCAACGACGATAACATTCGACCTCGGTGCCAGGCTGGAGGTGGTAGAGAGCCTCAGTCTCGGGTATACCTGGAAGAACATCAGCGGGGCGACGGTCGGCAGTTCTCAGGCGGGCCTGCCTCAGATACAAACTCTCGGTGTGTGGTACATTCCTCATGCTCTTGCGCAACTTACCGTGGACCTCGAGAAGGATATCCGATTTCCGTTTGTTGTGCGTGCTGGCTTCGAGCTGAACATTCTTGAGCAGCTCGCGTTGCGATTCGGCTGTTCGAACAATCCAGGGACGTTCGCGGCGGGTTTTGGCGCGACACTATCGGGATGGGAATGCGCATATGCTCTCAATACGCATCCGCAGCTTGGGTTGACACATGTGATTGGAGTTTCATTCGAATTCCCGAGGTGACACATGCTCAAAAGGTCTCTTGCCGTGCTCGTGATACTCTTCGGCCCGGTTGCCAGCCTGGCGCAACAGAGCAGCCGTTCGGAGCGTGTACCGGGCTCTTCCATGGAACGGCTCATCGAAGATGCAATGACAGATGGACGTGAGGCTTATCTGGTCGATGCGCTGACCAGGCTTCGTGACGATCCGCTGGATATCAATAGTGCGCCTGTGGAAGAACTGGGACAGATTCCGGGGCTGGACCCGGTTCTGATAGGCAGGATCGCCGAATACCGGTCCAGGACCGCCTTTGCGTCGTTACAAGATCTCCTCCAGATAGAAGGAGTGGACGATGCCCTCCTTTCGTCATTGAAACCGTTTATCACGGTTCGCAAGACAACTGCATCCGCGTCAAGGCTGTCCTCGATGGTGAAACTACGGTCGCGGCTCTCCCGGAGTCTCTCAGACCAGCGAGCAGCGGCGACCCACGGCTATCTTGGCTCCGCGGAAAAAGTGTACAACAGAATTACCGCGAAGGTGGCAGAATACGCCGGCGGAGCGCACGAAGGACAAGGAGGTGGACGAACAGGTGTGTCGATGGAGCTGGGAATCCTGACCGAGAAAGATCCTGGTGAACCACACTACGCAGATTTTATTTCAGCGCATGCGCATGTCATATTGCCGTCGTCGGGCATCCGTTTCATTCTCGGCGACTTTGGAGTGGATGCTGCTCACGGTGAAGTGTTCTCCAGTTCCGGGAGTTACGCACGCAGAAGCGATGCCCTCGCGTTTGGCGGCCTCACAAAAGAAGGAGTGCGCCCATCACTCGCGTCGGAGTCATCCGAAAACGGCCGGGGGGCGGCTCTTTCATGGTCTCGCGATCGGATCTCGGTCTCTCTGTTCTTCTCTTCACGCAGAAGAGATGCAACACTCGATTCAAGCGGTGCTGTGACAAGCTGGGATGCCGACGGCTATCATCGAACGGAACGGGAGCAGAGCAGCGGCGATCAGGTGCGGGAAAATACTCTCGGTGCGCGGGCCAGGATGCGCCTGGCAGAGAGTCTGAACTGCGGGGTATCGTGGTACACTCTGAAGTTCAATCGCGATGTGCTCCGGCCGGAGCCTGAAAAGTTGCGGGGCTCGGAGACGTATGCCGCCGGATTCGACTTGGCCTATACTGCCGGGGCGTCGTCGCTCTCGGCAGAGTTCTCACAGCGGATGGGAAAGGCACAGTCATGTGTTGTTGCCTTCAGTTGGTCGCCGGAGAGATCGTTCACAGCGTCGCTCCTAGTCAAGGCGAGAGGGAGCGACGGTGGCGGGTCATTGGACTTGGGGATTGGGCGAAGTTCAGTGGATACGAAAAACGATTTCGGGGTGACATGGGCGGTCCGGTTTCGTCCCGCCACCTGGCTGAGGATCTCTGCTTCATATGATCAGTTCCAGATCCCGGAGTATTCATCGACAAACGTGCTCCCTTCGAGCGGGTCTGAGATGATTCTTAACGCCGAATGCAGGCCGACGAAGAGCATCGGACTCGAACTTCGATACAGAGAAAAGGTCAAGCCCGCCTTCGAAGTACTTCCAACGGGAGGTGGGCTGGATCGCCGGGTAGATGGGTTGACGAAGCAGATTCAGGCCCGGGCGTCGTTGACCTTGAACGTATTAAATTCTGTCCGATCGCGGAGCCGGCTTGAGCTTTCGGACGTGAGACCGCGCTTTGGGGCAAAGATGGACCGCGGATTCATGATGTACCATGAATGCTCCTTCGATGTGCTCCCGGCGCTCTCCATCTCGGTCCGCGGAATTGCATTCGAGACCACGTCCTACGAGTCGAGGATCTATGAGTTTGAAGAGGATCTCCCGGGCGCATTCCAGAGTCCCGCCCTGTATGGCCGGGGATTTCGCTGGTTTGTCCGCGGAGAGCTTGAGTGCGGATCGTGGCTCACCTTTTCAGCGAAGTATGCACACAGCGAGATGCGCGCGATCAATCAGGCGGAGAGTGAGCGGGAGCCGCTGCAATTCTGCCACGACGAACGCTGGTCTCTTCAGCTGGATGTATCCTGGTAGGAGGTTTGATTTACTCTCGCCTTTTGTTTAGATTCACGGGTGCATCAATCACGAAGCCGGATCATGGCTTCACCACACGCGTCGATCCCCCGGAAGACTGGCCCAGCCGACGAGATTCTCAAAACATTCACCTCACAATAAGAGAGGTCGTATGAAACGCTTTTTCATGCTTGCACTCCTCGCACTCTTCACAGCACCGCTTTTTGCGCAGACCGCCTACAAGCTTCCGCCCAAGGAGGTCGTCGATATTCTGGATGCTCCGCCCACACCGGTGGTTTCCGCCAGCCCCAGAGGTGACGCAATCCTGCTGGTCGATTTCCAAGCTCAACCGCCGATCG
>DOWV01000012.1:0-15046 GCA_003519375.1 Bacteroidota bacterium | reverse complement strand
CCAAGCTCAACCGCCGATCGCTCTGATATCGAGGCCGTTTCTGAGACTGGCCGGGATCCGGATAGATCCCCGGTTGAATGCACGACAGCGTCTGCAGCAGTACAGCGGCATCGAGGTTCGCTGGATCGACAACAACCGAAGCGTCCGGATCGAACTTCCCGCCGGTGCCCGGATCGGCATGCCCCAATGGTCGAACGACGGAAAGCACATCGCTTTCACCCGGGATGTCGACAACGGGGTGGAGCTGTGGGTTGCCGATGCGTCGACAGGAAAAGGGAGAGCGATCCCGGGCCTGTTTGTAAACGACATCATGGGCCCGGCATTTGACTGGACGGGAGATCACAAGACACTGCTTGTCAAGCTGCTCCCCCAGGGAGATCGGAGGGCGCCGGAAGTTCCAAGAGTCCCGACCGGACCGATCATTGAGCAATCTTCGGGCAAAGTGTCCCGGGCCGCGACGTATCAGGACCTCCTGAAGAATCAGTACGAGGAACAGCTGTTCGAGTTCCATGCGACGAGTCAAATTGCTCTTGTCAACAGCCAGACCGGCGAAGTGAAAAGAATTGGCCAACCAGCACTTGTGTCGTCAATTTCGATTTCACCCGGCGAATCCTACCTCCTGGTCACGCGGATATTGAAACCGTACTCGTACCGTGTCCCGGCGTATCTCTTCACGCGCAAGACAGAAGTGTGGGATAAACAGGGTGGCGTAGTCAAGGTGCTTGCCGATCTCGGCATCTCCGACGAGATCCCGCCTCAGGGAGTTCCGACAGGTCCAAGAAGCGTGGAATGGCAGCCGTTGCACAATGCAAAGCTCGTTTGGGCCGAGGCTCTTGATGGCGGCGACCCGACCAAGAAGGTCCCGTTCCGCGATGTAATCATGACGCTTGATGAGCCATTTGCAGCGACTCCGTCCGAAGTGATGAAGGTTCAGTTCCGCTATGCAAATCTCGACTGGACAGCGGCTCCCGGCAAGGCGATCCTGACCGAATATGACAGAGACCGGCGCTGGAGGACCTTGTCACTTGTCGATCTGGCGAAACCTGCAGCCCCTCGCAAGGTTCTTTTTGATCTGAGTGTCAACGATTCATATCGCGATCCAGGGAGGCCTGTATATGAGACGCGGCCCGACGGCGAGCGCGTTCTGGTTCAAGATGGAGAATGGATTTACTTGTCCGGCAACGGAGCGTCTGATCGGGGTGATCGACCGTTCCTCGACAAGTTCAATCTCTCAACCCTGGCGAAGGAGCGGCTGCACTGGTCAGGCGAAAAGAGCCTTGAGAGATTTGTTTCTTTCGTGAAATCGTCGCGAACCGTCATCATGACGCGCCACGAGACGCAGAGAGAGATTCCGAATTACTTCGTCAAGGACGTGAAATCGGGGAGCAAGAAAGCACTCACAGAGTTCAAGGATCCGGCTCCGCAGCTCACCGGTATGTACAAAGAGTTGATCAAGTACAACCGGGCTGACGGTGTGGCCTTGTCTGGAACCCTGTATCTTCCTCCGGGATATCAAAAAGGCACGCGCTTGCCGCTTCTCATCTGGGCCTATCCGCTCGAATACTCGGATCCCGGCACTGCGGGGCAGGTCCGTGGATCGGCAAACGGATTCACGTTCTTCAGAGGTGCAACGCCGCTCTTTTTCGTCACCCAGGGTTATGCAGTCCTGATGGATGCGACGATGCCTGTCGTCGGCGACGTGGAGACCATGAACAATACCTTCGTCGAACAAATCGTTGCATCCGCAAAATCAGCTATTGACAAGCTGGATTCAATGGGCGTTGTCGACCGAAAGAGAGTTGCTGTCTCCGGGCACAGCTACGGCGCGTTCATGACGGCGAATTTGCTGGCGCATTCAGATCTGTTCGCGGCGGGCATCGCGCGCAGCGGAGCATACAACCGTACGCTGACTCCGTTCGGTTTCCAGAGTGAGCGGCGCTCGTTCTGGGAAGCCCCCGATTTGTATATGCGAGTTTCTCCATTCACATACGCAAACAGGATCAAGCGACCGTTGCTTCTGATCCATGGCGAAGCGGATAACAACTCCGGAACCTTCCCCATCCAATCGGAACGTCTGTTTCAAGCGATCCGCGGACACGGTGGGACGACCCGCCTCGTCGTGCTTCCTTTCGAATCGCACGGTTACTCGGCAAGGGAATCGGTTCTGCACGTTCTTGCAGAAATGTTCGATTGGGCCGACAAATATGTGAAGAACGGACAGTAGGAGGGCATTCCAACGGGACGGTGAGAGGGAACCGCGGACCCCGAACCGGCGTTTGAATCATGAACAGGGGTTTATAAAGACGTTCCTTACACCAGCGTTCAACTTTCAAACGGAGGATGCCATGGCAAGATCCATTTCCCAATTATTGCTTCTCACAATCCTGACTGCAAGCCTGCTCATCGCGGGTGAAGCGAAAAAGAAGGTGAGCGACTTTACGCTCGAAGACTATAACGGGGTGAAGCATTCACTCTCGAAATTCAAGTCCTCCAAAGCGATCGTCCTGATGTTCATCGCGACGCAATGTCCCGTCTCCAACGCGTATAACACAAGGATGGTTGAACTCCAGAAGGACTACGCATCAAAAGGCGTGACGTTCCTTGGCATCAATTCGAACAAGCAGGAGAGCGCCGACGAGGTGAAGAACCACGCCAAGCAGCATGGGTTCGAATTCACGATTCTGAAAGACTGGAACAACGTTATCGCCGACAAGCTGGAAGCTTCGGTGACACCGGAAATCTACGTTCTGAATTCCGGATTCGACGTTTTGTACCATGGCAGGATCGATGATTCCCAGCGAGAGAACCGGGTTGCCTCGAAAGATCTCCGCGCTGCACTCGATCTCGTCCTGTCGGGCAAGAACGTTGAAGTCGATGAGACGAAGGCATTCGGCTGCACGATCAAACGAGTCGAGTGACGGTCTTGACATCAAGAGGGCTCTGTCTCCTGCTCGTGGGTTTCTTGCTCATCGGATGCGGACGCAAGCCCGAGCACGACGGAAAACGCGGGCTTGCAGTTCAAGACACGGCGTCCTATTTCCGAATTCAGGTCACAAAACTTGACGAACAGGGATTATCCAGGCTCATAAAAGATCGAAACGGGAAGATCCTCTTTCTGAATGTCTGGGCGACGTGGTGTATCCCTTGCGTTGAGGAATTTCCTGATCTGGTGAAATTGCATCGTGCGTTCGAGGGGCGAGCTGTCGAAATCGTCGGGATCAGCGCGGATTTTGACGATGAGATCGAAAGCAAGATTGTTCCTTTCCTCAGGAAGCAGAACGTGCCGTTCCGTGTTTACGTTGCTTCGTTTCAACGGCAGGAGGATTTCATCAACGGCGTGAACCGCTCGTGGAGTGGAGCACTTCCCGCCTCGCTGATTATTGATGCGAAAGGGGAACGGAAGTTCTTTCTTGTCGGGAAAGGGACGTTCGAACAATTCAAACGCGAGATCGACAAGACGATGGGAGGCAAATGAACCGGGGACCTCAAGACAAGAGGACGGTCTGAAGGTGATCACTGATATTTCAAGCCCCGGATACCAGTATCTTGAGCGAAAGATGAACTCAAATCGGATCGGCAGGCGGGACAGACGCTGATTGTCTGAAGAACGCCGGTTTTGCCGGGATGAGGACCCTGATTCCCGCAGGACACAAGGAGGAATCTTTGTTCTGCGGGAATTTTTACGTACTTTTGCGTGTGATGAGCAATAACCTGGACATAACGGTGGTGGTTGCCATGAGTGGTGGAGTGGACTCATCCGTCACGGCAGCGTTGCTGAAAGAAAGGGGATACCGGGTCATCGGCATCACCATGAAGACCTATGATTTTGATGACGTCGGCGGAAATGTGGCGAATGAGACAAGCTGCTGCGGGTTGGGTGCGATGAACGATGCCAGAGCGGTCGCAGCGAAGCTCGGGATACCGCATTACGTGGTGGACTTTCGCGAAGAGTTCAGCCGTCATGTCATCGATAATTTCGTGAACGAATATCTGCAGGGTCGGACGCCGAATCCTTGTGTCATCTGCAACCGTGAGATCAAATGGGGTGCGCTGCTCAGGAAAGTCCATGCCCTCGGGGCGGAGTTTCTTGCCACGGGTCACTATGCGAGAGTACGTTTTGATGCCGTTCGAAACAGGTATGTGGTGTCGCGATCTCTCTATGATGCGAAAGATCAATCATATGCACTCTGGGGTCTGTCGCAAGATGCCCTGAAGAGAACGTGGTTTCCGCTGGGAGGCATGACCAAGCCCGAGGTCCGCGAACTCGCACTACGTTTCGAGCTGCGCAACGCCGCGAAAGTGGAGAGTTACGAAATCTGCTTTGTAGCCGATAATGATTACTCGCGCTTCCTGAAAGAGCGGGTCTTGAACCTGGAAAAACAAGTCGCTGCGGGGGACATCGTGATGAACGGCAAGGTGGTGGGAAAACATAGCGGATACCCTTTCTACACGATCGGACAACGCAAGGGAATTGGCGCCCACGGCAAGCCGGTCTACGTAACGGGGATTGACAAAGAAGCGAACAAGGTGTATATCGGGACCGGCTCCGACCTGATGCATAAGGGGCTCCTCGCCCGTCAAACCAACATGGTCGGCAGATCCGCTATTGTAGATGGCATGGAAGTCCAGGCAAAGGTCCGTTATAAGGACGAACCGACACCGGCGAGAGTATTCAATGAGCCGGGGGGAGGATTTCGTGTCATATTCGAGAACTCCAAACGGGCAATCACGCCGGGACAGTCCGTTGTTCTTTACGATTCGGAAGACGTCGTGGGAGGCGGCATCATCGAAAGCATCGTTTCCTAAGGAATCTGTGCGTGTTTTGCCGACAGGCCGGCCCTGTCCCAGCAACGATCTCGGGGGGTCGGCATTGTCATTTTTACGGATTGACTCCTCTTCGGTTTCCTCCAGCATCTTGAATTGAGGATTGCAAAGGACTTTCAAAGCCGAATCGAGAAACTTTCCTATTTGACAACCGTTTATCCTCAGTTCAGCGTGGAACAACAACCAGACGATTTCCAGCTTATTGAGGCCTTCCGCAGAGGCGAAGAGAAGGCATTTGATGAGATCGTCCGGCGCTATCAGCGCCAGGTCGCGAACATCATTTATCTTACTCTGGGAAGCAGAGAAGAGGTAGATGACCTCAGCCAGGAAGTCTTCGTTCGCGTGTACCGGTCTCTCGAAAGATTCGAATTTGATTCCTCGCTGTACTCATGGATCTATCGGATCGCCGTCAATCTCTGCATTGACGAGATCCGGAAGAAAAGGATTCGGAAGCTCATTCCGCTCGAGTTCATCACGGAAAAGAAACTCGAGCGCGAGAAACGTACGAAAGAGACCGCGACCGGAGCCGATGAGCTTCTGCTGAAAGAGAAAAAGGAAGTAATCAGGAGGGCTCTGGAGAGACTGTCTCCCATTCACCGGACGGTGATCTTGCTGAGAGAGTATCAGGACCTCTCATACGGAGAGATTGCGAAGACCTTGAGGATCTCGCCCCAGGCTGTCAAGTCGAGGATATTCAGGGCGAGGGAGGAATTGAGAGAAATGCTGAAAGACTACTTTCAGGAGCGGACATGAATCATAAATTCTTCGAACATCAGCTTTCGGCCTTTGTCGACCGCGAATTGACAGAGGAACAGACGGAATCGATGCGCGAGCATATCGGCGGATGCGGGGCTTGCCGGCGTCAGGTGCAGCAGCTCGAATCAATCCGCAGCCAGATACGATCGGCCGCCTCGGTGACGCTGCCGGACAATTTTATCTACTCGGTGCGGAGCGCGATCCACCGCGAAGAGAACGAGTCCGTAGCCTGGCTGGGCACAGAACGGCTCGCACGCAATGTCGTTGTCGGACTTTGCATCCTTGTGCTCGGGATGGTGGCATTCGAATCGTATCTCGAGCCGCAGCAATCGCTCGGCGTGGATCGATACTTCAACGGCGAGCCTGCAGACTCTGCCGCTCAAGCCTTTATCGGAGGCCAGCAGGAGTTGTCCAAGGCCGACGTCTTGATGGCTGCACTCACAAAATGAGGCTTGTACCCATGGAACTCAAGACCAAAACGTTCTTGTTCATTCTTGTCTCCTTCCTGCTGGGAGGAGTGGCAGGCGGATATGTCGGGAGAACCTACTTCCCCCGCATGCCGGAACGGCATCGCCCTTCCTGGGCTGAAGTGCAGAAACAATTTTCTGATCGATTGAAGCTCGACCCTGCTCAAACAGTGAAGGTCGATTCAATTAGTGAGGCATTTCGGCAGAGCTTCAGCCAGGTGCAGGGGACGTACATGGGGATGTTTCATGCCAAGCGCGAGACGCTGCGCATGTCCATACGGGCGGTCCTGAGTCCGGAGCAGAACAAGCTCTTCGACGCGTATATCAAAGAGACGGGTCAGCGTGAAGGAAGACGGCGGGAGGGTGGCTCAGGACGGCAAGCGGCCGAGGGCGGCCGGTCGACCGATGAGAAGTAGATACAAACACGATAATTTCGTAAGGAGCTGTGCTACATGAAGAAAGTATATCTGTATGGAGGAATTGCCGTCGTTGCTCTGTTCGTGCTTGGTTACATGTTCCTGGGCAACGGGAAGAAGACAGAGACGACGACCGTGGGGCAAGTGCAGCGATTGGTCAAAGTCATTCGAGGAGACCTGAATCTCACTGTCTCCGCAAACGGTGTTGTGCAGCCGATCAACAAAGTTGAGATCCGGTCGAAGGCGGGCGGTCAGATCTTGGCGTTGAATTTCGAAGAAGGCTCCTTTGTTCAGAAGGGCGATTTGCTCGTGATCGTCGATACGACGCAAACAAAGAACGAGTATGAACAGGCGAAGGCAGACCTGGCTTCTTCGACGCAGGCAGTCTCTCAGGCGGAAAACAATGCCCGCCGTTCGAAGGAGCTTTACGAGAAAAAGCTCATTTCCGACCAGGAAGCCGACCAATCCAAGGTCGATTTCGTAAGGGCCCAAACGTCACTCGTTCGCGCGAAAGCGGCCCTTTCCACTGCTGAGGACAAGCTGCGCGACACGCGCGTGCTTGCTCCGATTACAGGCGTGATCCTGTCGCGGAGTGTTGATCTCGGTCAGATCATCGCCTCAGCGATGTCGAATGTCGGTGGCGGCACGGTTCTCGCAACGGTTGCCGATATGGAAGAGGTCTATGTCAACACCAACGTCGATGAAGTAGATATCGGCAAAGTAACGGTCGGCCAGAGAGCGAAAGTTGTGGCCGATGCGTATCCTGAAGATTCCTTCATGGGCGAAGTGCTCCGGATCTCTCCGCTCGGCAAGACACTGCAGAATGTGACAACCTTCAACGTCGTCGTGGTCGTCCGAAATATCGGGGGTAAACTGAAGGCCGGCATGAGCGCCTCGGTCGATATCGAGATTTTCCGTCGCCAGAGTGTCGTGCTGGTGCCGAATGAGGCCTTGAAGGATCCGAAGAGTGAACAGGGCCAAGCAATGATGGCCAATCTGAAAGTCGACAGCACGAAGATGAAAGCGGAAGCCGAGCAGAAATCGATAGCCCAGAGCGCGGCAAAAGAAGGGAAGGAAATGACGATCGAGCAGATTCGCGAGAAAATGCAGTCTGCGAGCGGCGAGGAACGTGACAAGCTTCGCCAGCAGTTGCGCGAGAAGTTCCAGAAGTTGTCACCGGAAGAACGGCAGAAGATGATGAGCCAGTTTGGCGGACGGATGGGCGGCGGCCAGCGCGGTGAGGGCGGACAGGGTGGATTCAGTGGTGGAGGGGGAATGGCTGGCGGTGGTACGATGAGTGGGGGTGATGGAACACGTCCAAGACGCCAGTCGCAGGTGAGCAATATCAACGAGACAAAGGAACGGGTTGTCATGGTGAAAGAGGGTGACACCTTTGTGCCTCGCCTCGTGAGAGTCGGTGCAAGCAACTTTGATTATGCGGAAGTTCTCGAAGGATTGAAGGAAGGTGATGAGATCCAGGTGACGACGATTTCGAGGGCGAAGCTCGCGGCCGAGCAAATGAACGAACGCATGCGAAGCAATACCGGATTGGGTGGAGTGGCTGGCGGCGGTGGTGGTCGCCCGCACTGAGGATAATCCTATGAATTTCAAAGAGAGCTTTCTGACAGCGCTCGCAGCGCTGTTTGCCAACAAGCTTCGCGCGCTGTTGACGATGCTTGGCATCATCATCGGCGTAGCGGCAGTCATCACGATGATCGCGATTGGCGAGGGCGCGCAGAAGGCGGTCATCGACCGTATTCAATCGATGGGAACGAACCTGCTGTTTGTTTCTCCCGGAGCGCAGCGCGGCGGGGGCGTCACTGTCATTCAATTCGGAACCAGTGTTCGTATGAGGAACTCGGATTCTGATGCGCTGGTCGAGAATGTTCCCGCCGCCGAGGCGATTGTGCCTGAGTACAATCAGCGGGCGCAGGTGAAATACCAGAACCGGAACTGGAATACGCGCGTCGTCGGTACCATCCCTGAATACGAAGAGGTCCGGAGCTTCAAAGCGGCGTTCGGCAGATATTTCACGCATGCTGAAGAGGAAGGGGTGGCAAAGGTCTGTGTCATCGGCCAGACGATTGTCGACAATCTTTTTCCCATTGCCGATCCTCTCGGTCAGACGATTCGCATCAATGGCGAGAGCTTTGAAATTGTCGGCGTGCTCGAGACAAAAGGTCAAAGCGGTTTCCAGAATCCTGATGACCAGATCATCGTTCCGCTATCCACAGCACAGAGGCGGATTTATGGCGTCGACTATCTCTCTCAGATCACCGCGAAAGTAGTGGACGACCAGAAAATGGATGAGGTGTTCCTCGATATCGAGCGAGTGCTTCGAAGGGAACACAAGCTCCGCGAGGACCAGGCGAACGATTTCACGATCCGTAACCAGGCCGACATTATCGCCACATTCGAGGAAACACAGCAAACGTTCACCTTTCTGCTAGCGGGCATTGCCGCTGTATCGTTGCTGGTTGGCGGTATCGGCATCATGAACATTATGATCGTCTCGGTCACCGAGCGGACGAGGGAGATCGGTGTGCGTAAAGCGATGGGGGCACGTCGCAACGATATCATGTCACAGTTCCTGATTGAGTCCGTCGTGATGAGCGTGGTCGGCGGGTGTCTCGGCATCGGGCTCGGGGTTCTTGCGTCGTATCTCATTGCGACGTATGGCAATCTGACGCCGATTATCTCTGTCAATTCTATTGCTCTGAGCTTTTTGTTTGCATCGTTCGTCGGTGTTTTCTTCGGTATCTACCCGGCCTGGAAAGCAGCGACTTCCCACGTCATCGACGCACTGAGGTACGAGTAACCAGACGATCTGTCCCACTGCGCATTGAGAACCATGAAGAAAATCGATATTCTGAGAGAAATGTTACGAGTCTTAATCGGGGTCCTGATACTCTCCGGCCAATTCATGTTCACGTCGTGCGGATCAAAGGCAGAATCTCCGGCTGCGCGCGGCGGCGGGGGCCGCAACCCCGGCATGACCGTGAGCGGCGTGATTGTAACGCCGGTGCCCCTCGACAACGTTGTGAATTCTTCGGGGACTGTTCTGGCCTCTGAATCGGTTGACTTGGCTGCCGAGGCCTCGGGCACCGTCCAGTCGATCCTCTTTCGCGAAGCCCAACACGTCAGGAAAAATGACTTGTTGGTCAAGATCAATGATGAGGATCTTCGGGCGCAGTTGAGGAAGACCGAGCTTCAGGTGCAGCTCGCTGCGGACCAGGCGGAACGTCAGAAGCGGCTCTACGAAACGGGGAACACCAGCAAAGAGCAGTACGACATCGCCGTGAGCTCACACGCGGCGATGAAAGCCGACATTGATAACCTCCTTGCGTCGATTCGCAGGAGGGAAATCCGCGCCCCGTTTGACGGAATTGTTGGTCTTCGCTATGTCAGTGAAGGGAGCTATGTCTCGCCGACGACGCGCATCGCCAGCATACAGAAGATCAATCCGCTGAAGGTCGATTTCGCCGTGCCGGAGAAGTACGCGGGAAAAGTGCATGTCGGGGATTCCGTGAGATTCGAGAGCGAAGAGACAAGTCTCAGGTTCACGGGAAGAGTGTACGCCATCGAGCCTCAGATCGAACCTTCGACCCGAACGGTTCAGATCCGCGCGCTCTGCGATAACAAAGCTGAGAAGATTTACCCCGGTGGATACGTCCACGTCGAACTGCGCCTCAGGCAATCCGGGGGCGCTCTCATGGTTCCGACTCAGGCGATTATTCCCGTTCTCAAGGGACAGACGGTGTTCGTGCGGAAAAATGGCATCGTCGTGGCAGTCGCGGTGAAGACCGGATTGCGGACCTCCTCCGCGATCCAGATTACTCAGGGGCTCACCGCCGGTGACACCGTGCTCACAACGGGGATCCTCCAGGTTCGCCCCGGGATGCCAGTCACTGTGCAGGTTACGAAATAGCGGTTTTCTTGACTCATTCTGAGAGCATTTCCCTATGAGCCTTGCTTCCGTATGCATCAAACGCCCGGTGTTGGCCATCGTCATGTCGCTGACGATCCTCCTCTTCGGCATCATCAGCTTCACGCTCCTGGGCATCCGGGAATACCCCGCTATCGATCCTCCTATCATCAGCGTTCGCACGAGCTATGCCGGCGCCAACGCGAGCGTGATTGAATCGCAAATCACGGAGCCGCTGGAAAAGGCAATCAACGGAATCGCCGGTGTTCGGAATTTATCGTCAAGCAGCAGCCAGGGAAGCAGCAATATCACCGTGGAGTTCAACCTGGATACCGATCTCGAGGCCGCTGCTAATGACGTGCGCGACAAGGTATCGGGCGCGTCACGTTCCCTTCCACAGGACATCGATAATCCGCCCGTCGTGTACAAGGCGGATGCGAATTCCGACGACATCATCTCCGTGACCATCCAGAGCGACACGAGAAACCTCCTGGAAATCAGTGATTACGCGGAGAATGTCGTTGCACAGAATTTTCAGACCATACCGGGTGTCAGCTCCACCCAGATCCGCGGGCAGAAACGGTATTCCATGCGCATGTGGATGGATCCGAATAAGCTGGTTGCGTATGGGCTGACGGCACTGGATGTCCGAACTGCCCTGAACCGTGAAAACGTCGATCTTCCTTCCGGGAAGATCTCCGGCGATCAAACGGAGCTGATCGTCAATACCAAGGGAAGGATGCGGACGGAGGAGGAGTTCAACAATCTCATCGTCAAAACCGAACCCAACCGAACCGTCCGGTTCAGCGATGTCGGTTTTGCCATGCTCGGTCCGGAAAACGAGGAGTTTATTCTTCGTCAATCAGGTATTCCGATGGTTGCCGTTGGCGTTATCCCTCAGCCCGGGAGCAACTACATCGAGATTGCCGACGAATTCTATCGAAGGTTCGACCAGCTGAAGAAAGAGCTGCCGGCGGATCTGAAAATGGAGCTCTCCATTGACAATACCCGCTTTATCAGACGATCGGTGACTGAGGTTCAGGAAACGATCCTCATCGCCATCACACTCGTCATCCTGATCATTTTTGCATTCTTCCGCGACTGGGTTATCGCCTTCCGCCCGCTGATTGACATCCCGGTGTCGTTGATCGGTTCGTTTTTCATCATGTACATCATGGGATTCTCGATCAACATCCTGACTCTTCTCGCGATCGTGCTCGCGACGGGCATGGTGGTGGATGACGGCATTGTTGTGACGGAGAATATCTTCAAAAAGGTGGAGAAGGGGATGACTCCCACCCAGGCCGCCTTCGCCGGTTCGAAAGAGATATTCTTTGCCGTCATCTCAACTTCCATTACACTCGCGGCCGTGTTTCTTCCGGTCATTTTCCTGGAAGGCTTCGTCGGACGATTGTTTCGTGAATTTGGTGTCATCATTGCCGGATCGGTCCTGATCTCCGCCTTCGTATCTCTCTCTCTGACCCCGATGCTGAATGCCCGTATGATCCGGAAAAAGCGGGCTCATACCAGGTTCTACGAAGTCACAGACCGGTACTTTGAAGCGCTGAACAGAGGTTATGAAAAGCTTCTCACAGGTTTCATGAAGCGACGCTGGCTCGCCACGGCCATTGTTGCCATTTCTCTCCTGCTCATCGTGCTTATCGGATCGGGTCTTCAATCTGAATTGGCCCCGCTCGATGATCGTAGCTACCTGCGCATGTCGGTGACGGGTCCGGAAGGGGCATCCTATGAATACACCAACGCGATCGTGGACAATCTTGTGACGATGATTAATGACTCTATTCCGGAAAAACGAATCTGTCTGAGTTTTATCGGAGGGTTCTCGTCGGTAAACTCCGGCAATATGCGCATCATGCTCTCGGATCCGAAGGAACGGACCCGCTCGCAGCAGGAAATTGCGAACTATCTTCTGGCAAAGACCCGCCGGATTACCGAGGCTCGTGTGTTTGTCGCTCAGGAGCAGACAATCTCTGCCAGCGGCGGCGGTTTTCGCAGCGGTCAGCCGGTTGCCTTCGTGATTCAGAACCAGGATTTCGAGAAAATCCGTCGTGCGCTTCCGCAGTTTCTTGACGAAGTGAACAAGAGCGACGTTCTCTTAAACGCCGATGTCAATCTAAAATTCAACAAACCTCAGGTCGATGTCTCCATCGATCGCGACAGAGCCCGGAGTCTCGGCGTCTCAATTGTCGACATCGCTCAGACACTTCAGCTCGCGTTCAGCGGTCAACGCTTTTCGTACTTCGAGATGAACGGATTTCAGTACTCCGTTATCGGGCAGGTCGGACGAGAAAACCGCGACGAGCCTCTCGACCTCCGCTCACTCTATGTCCGCAATAATGTGGGAAAGCTCATCCAGATGGACAATCTGGTAAAGCTGCAGGAAGAGAGCGCCCCGCCGCAGTTGTACCATTTCAACAGATTCAAGGCGGCGACCGTATCTGCGGGACTCGCGCCGGGCAGAACCATCGGTGACGGCATCGCGGAGATGAACCGGATAGCAAAACAAGTGCTGGATGACTCATTCCGGACGGCTCTTGCAGGCGCCTCGCGTGACTATTCGGAAAGTTCTTCGAACATCATCTTTGCCTTCCTGCTCGCACTTGCCTTGATCTATCTGGTGCTTGCAGCGCAATTCGAGAGCTTCATCGACCCCTTTACGATCATGCTCACAGTGCCGCTTGCCCTGGCGGGGGCGCTCTTGTCGCTCTGGGCGACAGGTCAAACGCTCAATATTTTCAGCGAAATCGGCATCATCATGTTGATTGGATTGGTGACAAAGAACGGCATTCTGATCGTCGAGTTTGCGAATCAGAATAAGGAAAAGGGGAAGAGTCTGCTTGAGGCGGCCCAGTTTGCGGCAGCTGCACGGTTCCGGCCGATTCTCATGACCTCGCTCGCGACGATGCTCGGTGCATTGCCGATTGCTCTCGCCCTCGGTGGCAGCGCCAAGAGCCGCGTCTCGATGGGTATCGTGGTCATTGGCGGGCTTTTCTTCTCATTTGTACTGACCCTCTTCGTTATTCCAGCGATGTATACCATCTTCTCGAAGGAAAAACAGCCCGAGATTGAGTCGGAACGTGAACCGGTACACGAAGGCTCCGAATCCCTCACTGATCAGGCGATGGCGAAGTAACGTCCATTGAGAGTCTGCGAAATTCAAGCCGCCCGAGTGATGATCGCCCGGGCGGTTTCATTTCAGTGACTTCCTTGCTTGCTCGACGTGCGTTTTCTATATTTTAGAAACGAACAGGTCTCTGTTCAGACCAAACTTTCCTACCGATCGGAGGGAGATACCATGAGCAGCGAAAAAATTAGGCATTTGCTGGACCTTCGCGAGAAGGCGATGCTGGGCGGCGGTGTGCAGCGGATCGAAGATCAGCACAAGAAAGGAAAGCTGACGGCTCGTGAGCGGATCGACCTGTTGCTCGATCCGGGGAGTTTTGAAGAGATCGGGATGTTTGTTCAACATCGTTCGAAGGATTTCGGACTTGAGAAGCAGAAAGTGCTTGGAGACGGCGTGGTCACCGGTCGCGGCACGATTGACGGTCGCCCCGTAATTGTCTTCAGCCAGGACTTCACCGTATTCGGCGGATCGCTCTCGGAAGCGCATGCCGAGAAAATCTGCAGGATCATGGACCTCGCGCTTAAGCTGGGTGTCCCCGTCATTGGGATGAACGATTCGGGGGGTGCGCGTATTCAAGAAGGTGTGGTGAGCCTTGGAGGATATGCCGACATTTTCTTGAGGAATACGCTTGCATCGGGGGTTGTGCCGCAAATATCGGCCATCCTGGGACCGTGCGCCGGCGGCGCGGTCTATTCGCCTGCCATTACGGACTTCGTCTTCATGGTCAAGAATACGAGCTACATGTTTGTAACAGGTCCGAATGTCGTGAAAACGGTTACCCATGAGGATGTTACATTCGAAGAGCTCGGCGGCGCCATGACTCACGCCACGAGAAGCGGAGTCGCTCACTTCGCCCACGAAAATGAAATCGATAGTCTCCAGGCAATACGAAAACTTATGAGCTATCTCCCGCTCAACAATCGAGACGATGCTCCGAAAATCCAGCCGAAAGACGATACCGGGCGAAAAGACGAAAGCCTCGATACGCTCGTTCCCGAGAATCCCAACAAGCCGTATGATATGAAGGATGTCATCCACCGTATCGTTGACGATGGCGAGTTCCTGGAAGTACAGGAGCACTATGCCCAGAATCTGCTCGTAGGCTTCGCCCGTCTGGGAGGAGTTTCTGTCGGACTGGTTGCGAACCAGCCGTCCGTTCTGGCCGGCGTACTCGATATCGATGCCTCACTGAAGGGGGCCCGCTTCGTGCGGTTCTGCGACGCATTCAATATCCCCCTCGTCGTGTTCGAGGATGTGCCGGGTTTTCTTCCGGGAACCGATCAGGAGTGGCGCGGGATCATCAAGCATGGCGCGAAACTGCTTTATGCATTCTGCGAGGCGACCGTGCCGCGGTTGACCGTCATCACGCGAAAAGCGTACGGAGGTGCGTATGATGTCATGAATTCGAAGCACATCCGCGGCGACGTGAATTTCGCCTGGCCGAGCGCCGAGATTGCCGTGATGGGTCCCAAGGGAGCCATTGAGATCATCTTCAAGAAGGAGATTGAGCAGT
>DOWV01000170.1:5211-5345 GCA_003519375.1 Bacteroidota bacterium | reverse complement strand
TCAAAAACCAATCCCGTCTCTCCGCCGTAGACGATCATGATTCTGTCGCCGGCGTTCAACATCCCCTTCATCATCTGCTCGCCAAGCCCTTCTCCAAAGGAGAGAAGCAACACCACCGCCACCGTGCCCCACGT
>DOWV01000170.1:0-5005 GCA_003519375.1 Bacteroidota bacterium | reverse complement strand
TCTGCGAGTTTCGATTGTTAATCGCCAATCGGCAATCGACAATCGAAAATCCTCCGGCTTTACGTGCGCAGACACTCCACCACGTCCAGGTTCGCCGCTTTGCGTGCCGGCATCAAACCGGCTGCGAGTCCGATGATACACAGAATCGTGACAGTGGCGACCGCTACCTCGGTAGAAAACTCGGGCGTTCCTACGTACTCTTTGATAGGAACGTATTGCAGGACGGTGATAATGCCGAACGCAATGAGAAACCCGATGGCAGAGCCCAGTCCGACGATGAAGAAGGTCTCCATGAAGAACTGGAAGAGAATATTGGACCGCTTCGCGCCGACAGCCCGCTTCACACCGATTTCCCTGATCCGCTCCTGAACCACGATGAACATGATGTTCGCCACGCCGATTCCGGCAACGCCAAGCGTGAAGCTCCCGATGGCTCCCATGAAGATATTGAATCCGAGGAAGAAGTAGAAAATGAACTTGTCGAATGAAGTTGTATCCCAGATCCACACGGCATCTTTGTCTGTGGGATCGAACTTGTACCGCTTCGCCATCACTTGCCGCACCTGCGCGACAACTTCTTCTCCCTGCCGCGGATCATACACCTGGTAGATGATGTTGTTCAGGTAGATCGATCCGTAGATGGACGAATGTGTCGTGGCAGGGATGAAGATACGGTCCTGGTCACGGGAGTTGTAGGAAGAGCTCTGCGTCTTCTTCTGCATCACGCCGATCACCATGAACGGCACTTCGCCCACATAGATGATCTTGCCCAGGGCGTCGCTCTGGCCGAAGAGAAACTCCTTGACCTTGTTGCCGATGACGGCGACGCGCTTTCGGTCTTTCAGGTCTATATCATCGATGAATCGGCCGTTTGGTTCGGGAATGATGTTCCGCATGTCGGCGTAGATCGGATGAATCCCGGATATCAACGGAGTGAGGATGTTCTGGCCGACTCTCGTCGGAGTCCGTCTGCCGAATTCCGGACTGATTGCCTTGATGCCCGGAATCTGGCTCGCGAGAAGCTTCGTATCTTCTTCGACAAAGCTCATCGGCCGGCCGGTGCCGAATCCTTCCCAGGGCTTTGTTGTTTTGCCCGGGAACATGATCGCAATGCTCTCGCCGATGCCATGCATATTGACCGACATCTGCTTCTTGAATCCCACGCCGAACGCGATGAGCACGATGATCGTGACCGTCCCCCAGACGATGCCGAACATCGTCAGGAACGCCCGCAGCTTCTGCGCTCGCAAGTCAAGTAGGAATTCGGAAACTATGGTGCCTAAGTGGTTCATAGATTGCTATTCGGGCTGTCAGCTATCAGCACTCAGCTATCAGCTTTCTGTTCTTCGCTGAACGCTGACCGCTGATTGCTCTTAGTCAATCTTCTTCACCGGTTTCTCCAACACCTCGTCTCCCTCTTTCAGTCCGGAGACGACCTCGATGTTGATGGCATCGCTGAGGCCGGTCTTGATGAGCCTCTCCTCGTCCTTTCCGGGGCCGAGTGCGACCTTGACGAGCGCCGAGTCATTGCGGAACGTTACCACGCGTTCCGGAATCGTCAGCACGTTGACTTTCTTCTGGACGATAATATTTGCATTCGCCGAATAGCCGGCCCGTAACGTCGTGTTTTTCGCTCCGGGTATGAGTATCTCGATCGGGAAGACCGTTGCGTTTTCTTTCTTCTGTGCCTTCAGCCAGATCTTCCTCAAGAATCCCCTCACGGTGTCGGTCGGCAGTGCGCCGACTTTGATCTCGACTTCCATTCCTTCTTTCATTTTGCCTACGTCGATTTCATCCACGGTTCCCTTGAACAGTAGCCGGTCCATGTTCGCCATCTTCATCAATGCTGTACCCTCCATGAACGAAGTCTGCGGCGTGACCGGGTCGCCAACTTCAATGGCCCGATTGAGAACATATCCGTCGATGGGGGCTTTGACGATCGATTCAATCTCGGTGTCGCCGATCTTTACCTTGCCGCTCTCGAGCAATGCGAGTTTCTCGCTGGCGATCTTAACCCGGAGTTCTGCTTCGTCGAATTTCTTCTGGAAATCCTCGTATTCTTTGTCTGAAATAAGCTTGTTCTTGATAAGAATCTCCTGCCGGGTGCGATCCTTTTTCAGGTTGTCGACATCGACCTGAGCGAACTGGACCTGCCGCTTGGCATCAGCAAGCTCGATCGGCGTTGGATCGGGCCGGATCTCAAGGAGGGGTTGTCCAGCCTTCACGAACTGACCGACGTCCACAAAAAGGTGCTTCACGACACCCGATACCTTCGATTTCACGGAAATCTCGATCTCCGGCTCGATGGTGCCGACCGCCAGCGCTTTGTCGACAATCGTTCCTACTTTGACCGTTACTTTCGGAAGTGCCTCGTCCTTCGAAGAATTGGAGTTCCCGAAAAACAGAATCGCAGCACCGGCGAGAACGACAATTGCGAAGGAGGAGTAAATGATTTTCTTTTTCATGCGTGCCTCGTGGAAGATTCGGATAACTTGAGAAGGCTGAATTGCCGGCTTTTTCCGTCTTTAGCATACGCCGGTCGGCGACAAAGGTTACGGACCAACGTGCGGAAGAACGACGCCTTCGCAGCGGCAGGGAAGCATTCAAACTTAGACTTCGGCGTGGTCAAAAAGGTTGCGGGAGTGTTACTTTCGCAATGCGGAGCTTGCCGGCAAGGCTGAAACAACGAATCGATCGATGCGGTCGAAATACTCTTCGCCGCCGACAAAAAAAGTGTCGTCGTGATCGGCTCCGGAGATCTCGTAGAATTCCTTTGGCTCATTCGCGGCCTGGAACAGCTGGCGACCGAAACCGACGGGAATGATGGTGTCGTGTGAACCGTGAACGACAAGCACCGGGACATGAAGAGTTCTGATCTTGTCGATGGAGTTGAGCTTCGTCTGAAGAAAGTACTGAACGGGGAGGAAGGGATAGAAAACGCGGGCGACATCTTTTGCGGACGTGAATGTTGATTCAAGAATCACTCCGGCGACCGGCCGGTGTATTGCAACGTCAACGGCGACCGCGCCTCCAAGGCTGGTACCCCAGAGAAACGTATGAGCTGAATCAACTCCGGGAAGTGTCAGCACGTAATCGAACGCCGCCCGGCCATCGATGTAGATGCCATCCTCCGACGGCGTGCCTTCGCTCCGGCCATAGCCGCGATAATCGTACATCAGAACATGATAGCGGTGTTTCTGAAGTGAGCGAAGGAGAAGATATCTGTGTGAGATGTTTCCCGCGTTGCCGTGCGATATGACAAGAGTTGCTCTTGCGCTTTCGGCCGGGGCAAACCAGGCGTGAATTTTGATGCCATCGGGCGTCGTGATCCAGCATTCCCGGAGACCTGGAATAGACCGGGCCTGATCGTACGGTCCTTTGGGGTACTTCTCCGGGAAATAGATAAACTGGTTTTCGAAGATCATCAGGGCGATTGTCCAAAACAGTACGGCGGCGATAGAGGCGATCAACAGCCGCCGGAGCCATGGGAGCATACTTTTCAAGAATTACACACCGGTCTTTTCCTTCTACCGTCTCCCCACCAGAGCATGAGTGTTGCCCTCACGTCTCGCCCCTCTCTTCCGTCTACCGTCTCCCCATCAGAGCTTTACTGTTGCTCTTACGTCTCACCGTGCTTCCAAAACCCATCATTCCAGCTTGTCCGATCGGGGATCGGACTCTACACTCCTGCGTAAATCAGAGATTTTATCTACTTACTACTTACCTACTTCACTACTCCGCTACTTCATCACTCCCCTACTTCACATAATAATCAATCATCCTCTCAATCGCCGCGCTGCAAACAGGATCGAAACCTACGAGGCTGAGCGAGAACATTCTGCAGTCGATCGCCGGACGATAGACTCCCTTCGAAACATATCCCGCGCCCTCGAAAGCTCCGACTTTGCCGGCGTACTTTGAATTCTTCAGAATGTCCTGAGCTTGCCGGTATAATGGTTCGCGCTTCGCGTAGTAATCAGGAGCGAGCCGGTCAAGCTTCGCACGGGCAGCCTCAAGAGTGTCAAATACGCTCTTCTCCCAAGGAGTTGGGATCGGAGTGTCCTTTGCCGCGAGATCTTTCCATTTCAGCGTCGCGGGATCATTCAGTGCCGTCAGATTCGGCTCCCATGGCTCTATACCTTTTGCATAAAAGTCGACGTACGATACCTGGGACGTGTAGTACTCGTCGCCGAGTCCCGCAAATGAATGTCCAAACTCATGGACGAAAACATAATCCATCTGCCATTCCTGGCCCTTGGTATCGCTTTGCGTGTAGCAGGTCTCGTACAAATTGTAGATACCTCCACCGCCATACCGATTGTCGTTGAGGAGAATTGCGATTGCGTCGTAAGGCACGGCAGAGGCGATATCGCGAAGTCGCCGGTTTTCTTCCGTGAGGACATAGCGGGCACTCCCGAACGTGTTGTACATCGTTCCGAGCGGCGTGTCCTTCCACTCATTCTTGTCGGGCTTGTCGATACCCGACTGGGCTGACTCGACGTCGATCATCCACACGTTGAAATCCATCTTTCGCTCCTTGAAGGGACTGGTTGCCAGGAGAGTCTCTGCGAAGTGTTTTGCGTCAGCTTGGAATTTCTCCATGTCTTTCTTTGTGTACCCGTCCCCGAGAATGACAAGGTCAACTTTGTTCTGCGGGGGTCCGTTGTCGACAAGTTTCGTCGATTTGAAGCCGTAAGCGTGAGATTCACGATGAACCTGCGTCGGTGCGTTAGGATCAATCGTGGTTGCGAACACCTCGTGAAAAACCATCTGCTTGTCGCGACGTGAGATCGTCACCTGCACGGGAGCCTTCGGGTAGGGGAACCTCACGGTCTCGTGGAACGTGCGGAAGATCCCGGCGATTGCCTCATCCGTGGTCTGCCATTCGTTGAAGTACGTTGAATACCCGCGGCTGTAAATCGCCTGAGAGGAGGCGAGATCGTAGACGCGCACGAGGTACTCGCCGAGGTTCAGATGATCGAGAAGCTGCGAACGGGTTCCAGAC
>DOWV01000037.1:4257-14528 GCA_003519375.1 Bacteroidota bacterium | reverse complement strand
AGCGACCACTACCTTGACGTCGACTACGACCTGTCGAAGGTCATGTTCATCACCACAGCAAACATTCGGTACGCGATTCCGTTGCCTCTTCAGGACAGGATGGAAATCATCGAGCTCCCCGGTTATCTCGACTACGACAAGAGGGAAATCGCCAAGCGGCACATCATCCCAAAAGAGCTGAAAGCACACGGGTTGACCGACAAGATGCTGAGGTTCACGGATGATGCGATTGACAAGATTATCAACGAGTACACCCGCGAAGCCGGTGTACGCAACGTTGAACGCGAGCTGGCCTCCATCTGCCGGAAAGCTGCAAAAGAAATTGTTCTCAGCAGGCGTAAGAACGGGCATGCGAAGAAGAAGCACGCAGTCATCGTTGTTGCTGCCGACCGGATAGAACACTACCTCGGTGTCCCGAAATTCCGGAAGAAAGAGGCTGAGCGTAAACGAAGAGTCGGGTCGGTAACGGGCCTGGCGTGGACCAGTGTTGGCGGCGACATTCTGAATGTAGACGTAACGATCATGAATGGCACACAGAAACTGACCCTTACCGGTCAGCTCGGCGACGTCATGAAGGAATCAGCGCAGGCGGCGTTGAGCTATATCCGGTCAAACGCGAAACAGTTCGGCGTGCATCCCGACTTCACCAAGGGAAAAGAGATTCACATTCACCTGCCCGAAGGGGCGATACCGAAAGACGGTCCCTCGGCGGGCATCACCATGGCCATGGCGATTATCTCGGCGGCGAGCAACAACCCTGCGCGCAACGACATTGCGATGACGGGCGAAATTACCCTTCGCGGCAACGTGCTCCCGATCGGCGGCTTGAACGAGAAACTCCTCGCTGCGCAGCGAAGCGGCATCACAACCGTGATCATTCCGAAGGAAAACGTGAATGATCTCAGCGAAATACCCGAAAAGGTGAAGGAGGGATTGAAGATTATCCCCGTGGAAACAATCGAAGAAGCGGCGAAAATAGTGTTTGAAAGGGGAAGACGAAGGTCATAATCGACCACGTCGTGTTTTCTTTTTAGCGTTTACTTGTTAACTTCGACTCAGCATGTCCTATCAGGTTACAGCCCGCAAATGGCGCCCGTTGGTGTTTGAAGACGTTGTCGGTCAATCGCACGTCACAAGCACCCTGCGTAATGCGATCACATCCAATCGCCTTGCGCATGCGTACATTTTCAGCGGTGCCCGGGGCACGGGAAAGACAACAACAGCCCGCATCCTGGCAAAGGCGATTAACTGCACCTCGCCGAAAGATACAAATCCCGACAACGAATGCGAGATGTGCAAAGAGATAACGGCTGGGCGAAGCCTGGATGTTATTGAGATTGACGGCGCGTCAAACCGGGGCGTTGAGGAAATACGTAATCTGCGGGAATCGGTTCGGTATACGCCCGCTCGCGGCAAGCACAAGGTCTATATCATCGACGAAGTGCACATGCTGACGAAGGAAGCGTTCAATGCGTTGCTGAAGACGCTCGAAGAGCCGCCGGAGCATGTGGTGTTTATTTTTGCCACGACCGAAGTTCATAAGATTCCAATGACCATCCTCTCGCGCTGTCAGCGGTTTGACTTCAGGAGGATTTCGGTCGAGGAGATTGCCACGAACCTTCGTGCAATTTCCCGGGAAGAGGGCGTCGCGATAGAAGAAGAAGCCCTCATGGTTATCGCCAAGAAGGCCGATGGGGCGCTTCGCGACGCGCAAAGCATTTTTGACCAGATGCGTTCGTTTTGCGGAAACCAGATACAAGTCGTGGATGTGCTCAAGGTCCTCAACGTGGTAGACCAGGAGTTATACTTCAGGGTCACAGATCTCATCAAGGCCCAGGACGCACGGGGAGGGATACAGCTTGTCGATGAGATTGTGAAAGGCGGATACGATCTGCGTGAGTTTCTCGGCGGCCTTGCAGAACACCTGAGGAACCTTCTTGTTGTCATTACCACAGACGCGACCGAGCTGGTTGAAACCTCTGAGCCGTATCGTGAGCGGTATCGCGACGAAGCAGCGCATTTCCGGCAGAGCGATGTATTGAGACTTATCAGAATCGTCAATGAGCTTGAGCAGGCCATACGCTGGTCTGCGCAACCCAGGTTCAAACTTGAAGCTGGGTTGCTGCAGTTGATCAGGCTGGAGCGCTCGGTACAGATTGACGCATTGCTTGGCCAGATTGACGAATTGAAAAAAAAACTGGGCCCAGCCAGCAACCCGGGACAGAAAACCTCAACCAGCCCCCGGGGAGAAGCGGGAAGCGAAGTACGTGTTGTAGGGCAGGTTTCCGCCGGACGCCTTCGGAACACATCGCCGGTATTCGATGCGCCTCCGATCAAGCCCGCACAAGAATATCAGAAGCCAATCACCGTCAACGGTGGACCAACCGACCGGCCAGTGGTGCAATCTCAACCACCCCCGCGCGCTGAAGTGAGCGCTGCACCGGCAGAACCCATGCGTCACATCAGCGCCGAAGAAGCGTATGAACAATGGCAGCATTGGGTAGGAGAGGTTCGGAAGACAAAGATCGGCATAGGGACAATTCTCGGCGAAAGCCGCCTCCTTGAAGTGTCTGAAGGGGCTCTCCATATCGCCTGTCCCGATGACTACCACGTATCTTCGTTGAAGCGTCACAAAGAATTCCTCATAGATTCCTTCGAGAAGCTCACAGGTTTCAAGCTTCGCATTGAACCGGTGCTTCGCGACTTACCGAAAACAGCACCGCCACACCAAGCCGACCCTCACGCACAGTCGGCATCACAGAGCTCCCCGTCGCCCAAAAATGGTAATGGCTCCCCCGCAGAACATCCTGTAATTCTCGCGTTGCGGCGCGAGCTTGGTGCCGAGCCCGTAGAGTAGTCCCCTCGTCCAGACGTCAACACGACCGTTTTGCCAATCATCATCGCCAATGGAATAACCGTAAAATCTCCGAATCATTCCGTAGAAACACTTGACAGCGATTTTGAAAATCGCTAGATTGCCCCGCGCGTCCCCCAACAATCTCTTCCCATGCTTTCAGAGTTCCATTTCAATGGGGAGAACCCCTCTTGACGACACCGCTACAGCATAGCACGGCAGTCCAGAAAAATCCGGACCAAGCAACGAAGAAGCCGCTCGAGACCCTGCGAATCCTTGCTATTATTGCGTTCCCTGTAATCCTCGCGGTAGTCATGCAGCGAATCTCGATAGAACAACCGTTGAAGGCCGGAGATGCAGCGCCGGATTTATTCCTTCAAAGCCTGAACGGCGAATCATTCTCTCTTCGAGAGCTTTACAGCCGGCGCCTGGCGGTGTTGTTTTTCAGCGTGGACTGCCCGCATTGCAGAACGGAGCTGAAGGACGTCGAAACACTCCGCGCAACATTCAGGGAAAGCGTCCAACTCCTTCTCATAACAACAAGTGAAAGGGTCAGGACAAAATCGTTGCTGGACTCACTGGGAATAAGTGCCCCCGTTGCGATCGATGAGAAAGGGAGGGCCCAATCGGCCTTTGGCGTTGTCATGCTGCCCGCAACGTTCCTCATCAACGCGCACGGGATTATTCATGCGAGTTCGTTCGGTGAGCGTTCGCTTGATGTGCGCAGAGAGCAATTGGAATCGTTTCTCCTGGCAACAGCGGATGGCATCGGCACCCCGAATCATTCGCCGCGGTAGGAGATAAACGCATGCTGCAGCGCGGTACAACAACAAAGATCACCATACTTTGCCTTGCCGGTATCTTCGGCGTCGCCTGGCTGGCTGGCGGCGGAGCGAAGGATGATCGTGTGAAGATCGGTCCCGATGGCGAGAAGAAGGACGTTTCACGGAGAAACAGTGTAGTTCTTCAAGACAGGCCCAACAACTGCGGCGCAGCTTCACTCATGATGATATCGGAGCACTTTGGCTGCCCCATGTCCTTGCGTGATCTGGAACGCAAGCTGGTTCTGTCGCCCGGCGGCACAAGTCTGGAGCGGCTTAAAATAGTCGCAGATGAATTTGGGCTGCAGGCGTACGGATGGAGATTGCGACAAGAAGATCTGGGGCGCGTTCGATATCCAATTATCATGTTCTTGAAAAGAAATCATTTTGTCGTTGCGGACAGCCTGGATGCGTCCGGCTTCCTCTGCGTCCGGGATCCCGCGATCGGAGCCATAAAGATGTCACCGCAAACGCTACCGGATATTTGGGGCGGAGAAGCGCTCGAGTTTTCGCATAACCATACCGTAAGTAAAGAGCAGATGAAACACAGAGAAAATGAGTAGAAGAAACAATGCTCGCTGGTTTGCCTCAGATGATCAACGGTGTAACGCCTGGCCGGCCCCCGGGTGCGAAACCGGCGGGTCGTCAAGGCGGACGGGCCGCAGCGGGCAGTTAATTCAGTCAAACATCATTTGAAGGAGCTAGCCATGAAACATCTCATTATTACGGCCATCGTATGCCTCGGGCTTGTTGCCCAATCTTCAGTAGTTGCCGTTGATCAGCAGGCGGACAATGGTCAGGCCGTTGCGGCGATTGGATCAAGTCCTGCCGCCGGTTCACAACAACTTACCGCACAGGAAATGAGCATGACCATCGGCGGTGATAATCTCACCGGCTGTTGGGGTTACACGGATGAGGAGGGGGATTACCATTACGTCTGTTGCGTCGACCTGTGGATTATTACAATCTGCGGTGGAGTAAACCTGAGTGCGTTCGAACGGCTTCTGAACTTCTGATCGCCGGTTGGCACATCGGGGGCCACAGGACGGAGTCCGCGGCCCCCATTTCAAAATTCAAATTCCGGAGGAAAGAATGAGAATGGCGATCTGCGCGGCCTTATTAATTGCGCTCCCGACAATCCTTCATGCCCAAGTATTAGAAGGTGACGAACAATTCCCGCTGTTAAATCAACTTCGTTGGGATATGAGCAGAGAGAAGGTTCTGAACATCTGCGCCGCAAACAAAGCGAACACCGGCGGAAACGACACCACAGTCATGTTTGATGCAAGATTTTTCGGAGCCGAGGCGAAAACCATCGTGCGATTCAAAAGCAAGCCGGAAAGGCTCCGGGGTATCGAAGTAAAGTTCAAAGATTTGACAGAGAAGCTTTTGGAAACACTCGTAAGTCACTTCACGCGCACAGCCGGCGAATCACCGTTAAAAGCCGAAAAGGAGAAGAGCCTTTTGCTGATTACCCTGCGAATTGAGATCACGGCGTGGAAAACAAAAACAGAAAAGATCAGGCTCATGGTTGGGCGGCAAAACAAGTCAATAATCGACATAAGTCTCTCGATTGAGCCAGCTTCGCGCTGATGTGGAGAAGGACCTTCCCCGAACTGACGAGCCACGTCAAAGGAGAAAACGATAATGTTATTTCCATTCCTCATTCTTGCAGAGCCGAAGAAAGTCTTCGAAAGGCTCGCAACCCGCTCACGATGGCTTGCTCCACTTATAACCTGCACGGTTGGTTTCTTCATCATCACCTGGCTCGCCGGGTGCTGGACAAACATACGGGATGGATTGCGGTTGTGGTCTCTTCTTGGGCCGGCGATCGCCTCGACGCTGTTCGTTGGGATGGCGGGCGTTGGAAGCACAGCGGCGCTGTACGCAGCCTGCCGGGTTATTGGGGGTCAACGATCGGACGGCCAGATGTTTCGGTCGCTCTTTTCGCTGAACATTCACTGTGCAGTCATATTGGTTCTGGGCGAGCTCATGAACTTCCTCCTTGTGCGTGCTCCGTTGATTCAGGACTACAACCTCCCCCTGCCCAACCGGGTTCCGCTTGGCCTGGACCTCTTGCTTCTTGGCGTAAAAGAACCGAATATCTATCTGACCATTTTCCTCCACGGTACAAGCGTCTTTGTTCTCTGGTATCTTGCGGTGCTAGCAGCGGGTCTGAAATACACCACAGGCTTGAGCTCGGCACGCTCAGCGGCGATTGCCGCCACAGTTTGGCTGCTCGGCGTTGGCCTCGTAATCGGTATAGTCTATAGCGCAGGTGGGGGAACGATGTTTCGCGTCACCATGTAAAACACCAGGAAGCGGAGGCTTCGATGACAACGAATAACCCCCCTCGGGGAATTCAAGTATGGAGGCTCGTCACAGCGCTCTTAACAACAGCATCTCTACTACTCTTTTCCTGCGGGCCGACGAAGCAAATCAGCAGCAATCTCCCCCTCGTTGTCTATCAACCCTCGCATCAAAGCGATACCGGCGTAAACTTCAACGAAGCCCTGGTGTGCAACAGCATTGCCGAGGCTGCAATGGCCGCTTCTACGGGAGTGGTGAGAGTCCAAAAAGTGTGGAGCTATAATCAGGATAATCTGCACCACGCACGCCAGGGAAGCAACACAAAGATAGATCATTCCTCAGCGACCGATTCGCTGGGAAGAATCTCGGGTTACGCGTATGAGATTAACGAATCGAATAGGCTGAAGCCGGATGTTTTTGTAGCGATCCACAACAATGGAGCATCCAAACGAAACGCCTGCTGGGGATTTGTGCATGAAGGGGACGAGTATGAACAGCAAAACAGAGGGTTAGCCGGAGAACTCGTTGCAGAGATCTGCAAGGTCAGCGGCATGGATAATGCGGGAGTCCTCGGTGACAGCTGGCCGAACAGAAATGATTATCGCTGCAAGAATACAGGAAAGCTCTCGTTCTACAGTCTTGATGAGAATGCAAATAATTGCCCGATCCGAGTCCTGCTGGAAATTGGAGACAACAAAGAGAGCCGTGAACTTCTGATGGATCCAGCCGTTCAAAAGAAAATCGGTGAGGCAATTCAGAGGGTGATCGAGAGGAGATTCGGGAAAGGGAACGGATAAGAAAGAGATCCACCCCCTCCAAGGCAATCACAAAAGAAAGGCCCGGTATCAAACCGGGCCTTTTTGATATTCATTCATTGTTGCGTTGATACTATTTTTGATCGTCCAGCGTAAATCCGGCTTTTATGGTAACCTGCCACTGAGCGACTTTTCCCTTTTCCACGTGACCGCGCGTTTCCGTGATTTGCATCCAGCGAATATTGCGGATGGTTTTCGATGCCCTGGCAATGGCCCGGTGAACAGCATCCTCAATGGATGTACTGGAGGTCCCCGTAAGCTCGATGTGTTTGTATATATTATTCGGCATGGGCATCATCCTTTCAGAGACACTCTTTGGCTTTGAGAATCCAATCTTCCGGGTTGAATTTTCTTATTTCGATTTCTGGAACCACCGTTCTGGCGACAGAATCCAAACCCTTGATGATCCGAAGATGTGTTGGATGAACATCCTCAGAACACGAATCGCAGTGCAGGGGAAGGGGTTGAATGGAACCCGTCGTTGCCATGTCGCTGGACCAGGCGAAGAGGTCATCTCGCGTGACAACACGGAAATCAGCCCGCTCGATAAAATGTCCGCAGGGCTGATGGTGGGCAGAATAGAGAACGAAGAAGTGAGTCTCGTGTAAGTTTTCCATAGATCAATAGTTGTTGTGATCCGGGAATCCGGATTGCCCTCAGCGGCACCCATATGATTTAAACGTTTACATGGTAACTCATTTTGCCAATAGAATCAACGAGTTGCGCCATTCCACAATGACAGGCGGCTGCCTTGACAATCTCCGGTATTTTCCATTATCTTGAAGGAACGAAAGGGTACAAGAGCATAGAAACTTGTTAGAGCTTGTTCTGTCGCGGGAATAACAACAGCGTCAATCGCTCTAACAACGCTCGTAAGCCGAATTCACGGTGTTAGAGTGGATTCGGTTTTTTCGTTCTTGAACCCCACAACATGGAGTGGAAGTCGCAAATGCGTATCGGTTGGAACATTATAGCGGCGGTCTTTCTGATGCATGCATTCGCCGGGGCGCAAACGGTGGCAAAATATGCCGGAGAGTTCATGGCTATTGGCGTTGGCGGGCGGGCCCTGGGACTGGGCGGCGCGCATGTCGCCCTGGTAAGCGACGCCTCTGCGGGCTATTGGAATCCTGGCGCACTCGCTCGTATAAACTACCCCGAAGCGATGGTTATGCATGACGAGCGGTTCGGGAGCCTCATCAACTATGATTTTGCGAGCGTCGCGCTTCCCTACGGCGCGGACGCCAGCGTAGGAATTAGCATCCTTCGCCTGGGTGTCGACGGCGTGCCCGATACGCGCGCCGCCTGGATTGATGCAAACAGAAACGGCCTTTTCGACGCCCCCGACCAGCTAGACTATAGCAAGATCACCTACTTTAACACTACGGATTGGGCGCTCTACTTCACCTATAGTAAGAAGTCATCGGCGACGCTGCAGTACGGTGCAAACGTGAAGCTGATCAGGCGGAGCATCGCCGATCAATCCGCTACGGGTATCGGCTTCGACCTCGGAGCTCTCTATTCTCCGCACCCCAGCGTTCTTCTCGGTGTCAACGCGCAAGATATAACCACAACGCTCATCGCGTGGAGCACGGGACGCAACGAGCTTGTCTCTCCGACTCTCAAAATAGGAGGGGCGTACTTCTTCGACTTTCTCGGCGGTCGTTTCGCCCCCGCGCTGGATGTCGACGTGCGTTTTGAGAACAGGGAATTCGCCTCTGCGGCCCATGCCGGTCCAGTCAGCTTTGATCCACATGCCGGCCTGGAGTTCGACTACAAGAAGACCGTGGCGCTTCGCGTAGGGTACAACGATGTCAAACAGTTGAGCCTGGGAGCGGGCTTGCATCTGCGCATGCTTGACGTTGATTATTCGTTTTCAAAATTCACGGCAGATGAAGCACTTGGGAACACACACCGCATCTCGCTGCGGTTTGTCCTGCAACATGAAGAATTCGGACGACCCCCCTCACAATAACTCGAATGAGCTGAAAGCATTTTCACAGATTCTTCCAGCCGAACGAACATTCCACACCGGCACGCGAATGTCGGAAACTTAACGAAACCGCATTTCCCAGGCGCGGCGTCCAGGCATATGCCCAATTTGGACAGCGCCCGGCCTCGCAAATGTCTCTCTTGTTGTGACGGACGACCAACCCCAAACAGAGCATATCACCCCTTCTTTGCGCAAAGGAGTGATCGACCGGTTGTAATCCTGCGCCGAAATTCCATCGGAGAATTGGAATTCGTAGCTCAGTCAATCGCTCCTCGAACAGCCCCGAAACAAGCACACCGTCAAGAGTTTTTACAACCTCGGCAGTAATAACTCTGTCACAGTATGCCCCGGAGGAGACAATTCCAGCTCGCAGTTCTCCCCCGTCTGGTAAAACAATGTCGGGTTGAAATGCAAGGTGATCGAGCGTCCAGAGATCTTCATCGTACAACAGCTGTCCGTATAATTCATGTACGAGAACATGGATTGGACCCGGCGGGCGGAACCGTTGCAGAGGCGCTTCAATGAGCTCGATGCGTTTGGAAAGTTCCTTTGGGAGTTTCTGGAACCGAAGGCGCGCGAGCCTTGCCAAAAGAGGATTTTGCTCCACGGCATAGACCTTCCTGGCGCCGAGCCGCGCCATTTCTGCGGCGAAGATCCCCAATCCAGCCCCGCCCTCAACGCATACAGAACCGCGGATTTGCCTTTCATGAGAACGGATGAGTTTCAGAAAAGCCCGCGTCCGGCGGTCGTCGTCATAAATCGAGATGAATGTAAGAAGGTCGTCGGCCTCGCGGAATCGACGGGTCGAAAGCACGTTGAGAATATCCATAGAAACAGCAAAGCCGGAAACGGGTTGCGTTCCGGCTTCGCTCTCCCGAGCTGGATGAGAGAATTCGTTATTTTGTTGTCATAACAAATACACCGCTCCAATCCTTCGGCGGCGGATTCAACTGGTAAAGATTCGCCCGCTGCTCATAGATCTCGGCAACCCGGCAACCAGGATCAAGCGTCTTCGCCTGTTGGAAATAAGCGATCGCTTCCTGCCAGTTCCGGGAACGATAGAGGCGAAGACCCTCGTGATAGAGTTCGAGCGACTGCTTCTGATCGTCAGTCAGATGCATGGTGGACTCACCCATGAGTTCCCATACTTTTACAGGCTCATTCTTCCCTTTTACCTGGATGAGGTCGAGCTCGCGCACCGTGACGCGGTCCTTCAAGTGTTGGTATGTGAAGTCGCTGATCATGATTCTGGAACCATATTGCTTATTGGCGCCTTCAAGCCGCGACGCAAGGTTTACGCTGTCACCAATCACCGTGTAGTCAAAGCGGTCCTGCCCGCCCATATTCCCGACGATCATCGTCCCCGTGTTGATGCCAATGCGGACCTCGAGAGCGGGTTTTCCCTCCCTGGTCCACCTGGGCCGGAGGTCCGCCAACCGGTTCTGCATTTCCAGGGAGGCCAGACATGTGCGAAGTGCGTG
>DOWV01000037.1:0-4003 GCA_003519375.1 Bacteroidota bacterium | reverse complement strand
GTGAGTTCCCGGCGGTCCCCGCCGAGCTTGGCCTTCTCCGGATTCGCAACCAGCTCATTGACAACGGCGGCACTGATGTACTTGCTGAACACGTTTTTGATCAGCGCCTTCTGCTGGCGTTCTGCAAGGTACTGATACACCGCCGCTCCGAGATACGCGAAGACAACAGCGAGCCCTGGATAGACGATGTTGATCAACGTGCTGTTGTTGATAAACGAACGGACGGCAATTTCAAAGACGGCAAACACCAGCAGACCGACAATTGCGACGGAGGCAAACTCGAGGAGTACAACGTAGCGCACTTTCAGAAGCCGCACCTGAAGGATGGCGAAGAAGGAGATGATGCCAAGGAAAATGATAAGCGCCAGCTCAAGATTAGGGTTGGCTCGCTGCACATAATCTCCCCTCAGAACGTTCTGAATAGCGGTGGCATGAATTTCGACCCCATTCATGGTGTTCGTGCCGTCGATGTTGGTAATGGGCACCTGGTGAATGTCTCGTTCTTCTGCCATCGTGGAACCAACAACCACAATTTTACCTTTAAGATACTCCCGAAGTTCCTCGTCCAGATCGAACTGATCAATGTTCTCACCGATCTCCAGTTCTTCCTTCGTCTTGAACGACGAGTCGTCAATCACTTCCGTGAACTTGATATAGCGGAACGTGTTATTCGGGCCGTAATAACTGATGAGGAAAGAACGCCCGTCACCGATGGACGGAATGGACCGATCACCGAGCGTGATCGTTTTGCCATCGTAGTCGATATCGGCCACCGCCGTATCGAGAAGCTTCAGAGCAACATTCAGTGTAGCGAAGGAAAACGTCGGTGTAAGAAAGTTGCCGATCGTCATCATGGGATAGTACCTGCGTGCAACATCATCGCGGTCTTTTCCTGCCGTGCTAACGATACCGATGTACCTGCCGGGCTTGTAGAAAACATTGGGGTACGACCGCTCCAGCGTGCTGAGGACATATCTGCCGGCACCCGATTCTTCGGGGCTTTTCGTTGCCAGGATGATGTTGTTATACTTCGAAAGGACAGCATCAAACTCTGCATCAGCAGCACTGTCAGCCGGCGCGTCGAGTGTAAGATCGAACGCGATAGCGCGGACACCGCATCGTTCCAGATTCTCCACGAGGTGTGCGTAGTACGAGCGCGGATAGGGAAAGGGCCTAGGCAGGGTCTTCATGTCCTCGTCTGCAATACCGACGATCACAACATCGGCCTGTCGCCGGGGATTCCACCAGTCGCTGCTTGCGGTGTCATGTTCGAACCGTCGCTGGGATCGATAGTCAGTGGTAAGATGATCGACGTTTTGAATGAAGCCGGGATCCCAGATCCGGAGCAGGGCAACAGCAACGCCGATGCCAAGCCCGATCCCGATCTTTGTTAAAAGTGGAAGGACTTTCTTTTTGAAATTATACGAGGCCATGAGGAGCCTTTCCGCGGAGGGTCGAGTGAAGAATTGAGGAGGGATCTTCAGCAAATGCAACCGCCGGATCCCTCCCGGTCAACTGGTAATATGGAAGAATGAGCGCTGTTTCCGTGCCGCTCTCCCGCGATCCGGGAGACTAGAAGTTGAATCGATACACCAGACTCATGACGTTGTCATCTTTGTAGCCCGAGTTCTGAATATAATCGTACTGCAGGGCCAGGGCGTGATTTGGCGTGATGGAGTAGTCTACCCCACCCTGTACGAGTGTGCGGTTCAAATCACCGGTGGACGAGCTGACGGTAGTTGCCAATCGAAGTTTGTCTTCGAGGAGCCGATACTGGGCGTTCAGTGAGATCGCCGTGAGTTTAAACTCGCTGACAAGAATGGCATTTGCGAGTCCCACCAGGGCTATATCAGAGCTCTGGCTCATGTTTGTATTGAAGGAGATCGTTGTCTGAAGCGGGATGCTGTAGATTGTCGTCAAGGAACCAAAATAGCTGTTGTTCTTTGAATCGCGCTTGAAGAGCGTGTTGTCTTTCTTGTCAGATATGTTTGCGCCGAGAGACAAATTGTGCCGCGCTCCTGCACTGAAATCATAATTCAGTTGGAGCGAAATACGATTCGTGACATCGTCTGCGACGTAGAGCTGCTGCAAAGGGTCGGTTGCTTTTGCATCGCTCTTGCGGGTGAGAATTCCATAACCAACCGTCAACGATGGCCAATTGTTGGCCGGGAACATCGTGAGCGAAGCATTCGTGTTACCGTACTTGGTGGTTGCGACTTTCGTTTTTGCCGTGTTGTCTTCACGCCGCTCATACGAAACACTGATCAGTGCCCGATTCTGGAAAAGCCGGATACGGTCGGACAACGCAAGGCCCTTGATGTCGGCCTGCAGGAACTCGTTGCCGAACGAGTAGTAAGCATTGCCGCGCTGGTAATACTGGGCCCGGATGAAGTTGTTCAGATAATTCATGGTCAGGAGGCCCTCATACGCAACACCCGGAAGCCCGGTGCCGACGGGATTGAGGGGGAAGAGATTTTCGTTGATGGTGATGAGCTTGCTGCCGGCGTTGGCGATCTTCTTCAAATCGTCAGCAGTCTTTTCCCGGTCGGCGCGCTCGGAAGGCGTGAGCGTGGGATCATTCTTGCCCGCCATCAAATCGTAATCCGCATCGGTGAAGTCTCCTTTGGAGATATCCTTGTTGGTAAGGCTCAGTGACGCCTGCCCTTCAAGACGGAACCGTTGCTCGTCCAACGCAATGACGATGTCGGTTCCTGCGACCATGTTCTCCTGGGGGGTAGCTCCATACTTGATGGAACCAACCTTGTCTTTAGAGTTCATGTAAGTGAAACCGAGTTGGAAGTTCTCCCCCGAGCCGAAGCTGGGGCGAACGGCGAAGAAATTACGCGTGAAGGTGCCCGCCTGGAACAACGTATAGGTCATGCCCGCCTTTTGCAGGGCGTTCACCGGTCGAGCGTTCAGGGCCGTTGAGTCTTTGAACGTTGTGTCTCGCAACGCCAGACCGTCGATGCTCCGCATGGTTTCTCCGTAGGAGAAGTCGACGTTAAAGAATTTCAAAAAGAGGTTGGCAGCAACGCCGCGCACGCGCTTGCCGCTGACAATATACGTGGGGAACCTTGGGAAAGCGTCGCCAACCTGAACTTTGAAAAAGTCCATATCGGCATAGGCCTGAAATCTGTTTTGCGGCTGGCGGTCGGACTTTTCCTCGTTCGTTATGAAAACATTCGATCCAAAATTCAAAGAGCGAAATGAACCGAGCGCCCTAATCTGGCCGCGCACATACGTATTCTTTGTGACTCCGATATTTTCGTTGCGATACTCCGCCTGGCCGTCGATTCCCATCCTGAATCGGGATTCCTGAGCTGCAATGGCGGCCGCCGTAGAAAGGTTGAAGTTCGATTCAATGGTATGGTACAGAGAGCCCGAATTATCATACAAATCGATGCGGAGAAACTGCACCCCGAGGCTCAGAGACCGCGGAAAATTGGCCGGCGAATAGAGGATAACATCATCGGAGAAAACCGCCTGCGATGTAACATCTACGCCGTTAAGATTGATTTTCGTTGCCCGCCGGTTCACGTTGTCAGAGGCATAATACAGGGAGATGGCGATGACCATGTCTTCGCTTGCAACCGTTTCACCCGGCTCAGGACTGAGCACGCGCACTTCGAGAGCTTTCGGATCAACCGGCTTCACAGTAGCTTTGAGAGGTGTGGATTCTGCATTCTCGATGGGGTACGTTTCCATACGTCCGCCGGAGAGCTGTACCGTGAGGTAGTACTCCATATAGGGCGGAAGAACGTACTGGTTTCCGATGGTGATGCTGGCGGAGTTTCCCGCCAGGAGCATTTCCTGTTGTCGGTATTCACTTTCGCCGAAACCCCGGTAGTGCAGCACCACGCGCTCTACGTTTCCACTGGGGGTAAACTCGATACTAATGGGCAACGGTTGGTTCTGGCTCACAACCGGAGCATTCACGCGCAGGACGACGGAACTTACCTGCCCCTGGGCTGCATTCGAAGCCGCGAAGAGAAGGCAAATAACG